>DUNA01000059.1 GCA_012839605.1 Bacteroidales bacterium | reverse complement strand
TGTGTCGGCACCATGAGAGGGAGACGTACCGTCAGACAAAGATTTTCCGGCTTTGCGTCCGTTCGGCAACGCACCTGTAATGGTTCCAAAGTACACGTGGCACGTGGTAGAGAGCATGTCCATATGGTGCAATCCGCCCCGCGTGTTGGGTTTGCCGTCAATCATTTGGAATAAATCCATGTACACGCGTACGGCCAGGTCGTCTGCGTAGTCCAGGTCGTTCCCAAAAAACGGAGTTTTGTTCAACAGGTATTGACGCATGGGCTCTTCTCCTTCAAAGTTGCGTGAGAGGGCATCCACCATCTGTTCCAGAGTCCATTTTTTGTCTTCAAAAACGTGTTTCTTAAGAGCAGAAAGACTGTCTGCAATGCTTCCCAGTCCGGTACATTGAATATAGGAAGTATTGTAACGCGGACCGGCGTCGTAATAATCTCTGCCTTTTTTTATACAGTCGTCAATGAGTACTGACAAGAACGGGGCCGGCGTCCCCTCTGCCGTCAATCGCTCGATGAGCAGATTTACACGAATTTTTGTGTCTATGATGTATTCCAGCTGTTTTAAAAAAGCGGCATACAAATCTTCAAAGGTGTGAAAATCGGTTACCTGACCCGTTTGAATGGATACTTGACGTCCCGATACGGGGTCTATGCCGTTATACAAAGTAATTTCCAAGACCTTGGCTACGTTTAGGTAACCGGTGAGCAAATAAGCCTCTTTGCCAAAGGCGCCTACTTCCACACAACCGCTACAACCTCCTTCACGAGCGTCTGTCAGCGATTTTCCTTGCCGCATCAACTCCGGAATGTAGATATCGGGGTTGAAAACGGACGGATATCCATATCCTTTGCTGATAACACGGGCACCGGCTTCTACAAAAAGGTCGGGTGTGTTGGCAGCAATATGGATGGACAAGCCCGGTTGCAACAAGTGCAATTCTTCCAAGGTGTCCAATGCAATGTATGAAACAGGACTTACGGCATCTGTTCCGTCGGGCCGCACGCCGCCAATGTTGATGTTGGTGAAGTCGTTGTACGTTCCGCTTTCTTTTGCGGTAACGCCCACTTTCGGAGGTGCCGGTTGGTTGTTGACTTTAATGAACAAGCAAGCCATCAGTTCCCTGGCAAAAGTATCTGTAAGGGTTCCCGCTTCTGTTTCTTTTACGTAAAACGGTTCCAGGTGTTGATCCAAATGTCCCGGGTTCATGGCGTCCCATCCGTTCAGTTCCATAATGCTACCCAGGTGTACAAACCAATAGGCTTGAATGGCCTCGTGGTACGTTTGCGGTGCATGAGCAGGAACGCGGCGGCACACACGTGCTATTTCGTTCAGCTCTTCTGCCCTGCGTTCGTTTCCTTTTTCTCGGCATTCTTTGGCCATTTTTTCTGCTAAAGCGGCATGCCGTTCGGCAAAAATGACGATGGCCTGGCAGGCAATATCCATAGCTTTTAGCACTTCCTTTCTCTCATGGGCACGAGGCACATCTTCATGCTCTGCTGTTTCTGCAGCTTCCAGAGCACGGGCTATTTGCTCTCGGAAATCTTTCATGCCGTAACGGTAGATTTTTCCATCAAGCGCCGTATGGCCGTAGGCGCGTTGCTCGGCAAATTCCGTAAACAGACCGTTTTCATAAAGCAATTTCCAGTCTTCAGGCAAGACGGTGAACAGCTTGTCTCTTTGCGTTCTGCCTTCCCAAAAAGGAATGATTTCTTCTGCATAAATACGGATGTCTTCTTCTGTTACGGCGTAGTGCTGCAGCTCTCTGGCATTTAGGGTATGCAAATCTTCTACGCTGTGGCAAGTAAGTTCCGGAAAAGTGGAAACAGCCTTAGGGGCAGGACCTCTTTCACCTACAATAAGTTCTTGGTCTCCAATGTAGATGGTTTGTTTTTGGCACAACTCTTTAAAGGCAAGAGCCCGTAAAACAGGTGTGGAGTAACGTGCTTCGTTATCTTTGTAAAAGCGGGTAACAATTTGAGCTCTTTCCACGCTTAAGGAGGGAGCTGTTTGATAAGATGCTTGTCTGAGCAAGGCAATTCGGGAGCTGATGGCTTCCCCTGGTCTACTGGAATTCATGGCAGCAAAAGTAAAAGATATTTTTTTAATTAAGAAAATTAATCCTATCTTTGCAACCCCTTTTGCGTAAGGGAATTATACATAAAGTAAAGATTAACAACACATTATGCCAACAATTCAACAGCTGGTCCGTAAAGGAAGAAAGCGTATGGTAGAAAAAAGCAAATCGCGTGCATTGGACTCCTGTCCTCAAAAACGCGGTGTTTGTGTTCGTGTATACACCACGACTCCAAAAAAGCCGAACTCTGCTATGCGTAAAGTGGCTCGGGTACGCTTGACCAATCAAAAAGAGGTCAACGCTTACATACCCGGTGAAGGTCATAACCTTCAGGAACACTCTATTGTCCTGGTACGCGGAGGTCGTTTAAAAGACTTACCGGGTGTACGTTACCACGTAGTCAGAGGCGCTTTGGAAACCTCGGGCGTGGAAGGAAGGACACAAAGCCGTTCGCATTATGGTGCTAAAAAGCCCAAAGCGAAGTA
The DNA here is from genome assembly GCA_012839605.1 of Bacteroidales bacterium. Taxonomy (GTDB): domain Bacteria; phylum Bacteroidota; class Bacteroidia; order Bacteroidales; family UBA932; genus DMER64. The sequence goes on along the minus strand of DUNA01000059.1, from coordinate 3,637 downwards.
ATGATTTTAATTGATTACAAAAACAAACCATGAGAAAAGCAAAGCCTAAAAAGAGGATTCTACTGCCCGACCCAAAATTCAACGATGTGCTGGTAACGCGCTTCGTGAACAATTTGATGCTTCAGGGAAAGAAGAGTATTGCCTACGGCATTTTTTACGATGCTTTGGACATTGTAGGTGAGAAAATGAAAGATTCTGAGAAGGCTCCTTTGGACATTTGGAAAAAAGCGTTGGAAAACGTCACTCCGCAGGTGGAGGTAAAAAGCCGCCGCGTGGGAGGAGCCAACTTCCAAGTGCCTACAGAGGTGCGTCCTGAGCGGAAAATTTCATTAAGTATGAAAAACATGATCAACTTTGCCCGTAAACGCTCAGCGCATTCGATGGCCGAAAAATTGGCCGCAGAAATCATAGCTGCTTACAACAGTGAAGGTGGCGCGTTCAAGCGTAAAGAAGATATGCACAGAATGGCCGAAGCCAACAAGGCATTCGCCCATTTCCGCTTCTAGGACAGGCAATCTTAGATCACCTTTAATTAAGCATGTCAAGAGATTTACAATATACAAGGAATATTGGCATCATGGCCCATATAGATGCCGGCAAGACCACTACGTCTGAACGAATTCTCTATTATACGGGGAAGACCCATAAAATAGGAGAGGTTCACGAAGGGGCTGCAACTATGGATTGGATGGTGCAAGAGCAGGAGCGCGGTATTACCATTACTTCTGCCGCTACTACGGCTTTTTGGAATATTTCCGGAAACAAGTACCAAATCAATATCATAGACACGCCGGGTCACGTAGATTTTACTGTAGAGGTAGAGCGCTCCTTGCGGGTGCTTGACGGAGCAGTAGCTACGTTTTGTGCTGTGGGCCGAGTACAACCTCAGACGGAGACTGTTTGGCGTCAAGCCGACAAATACAAAATTCCACGTCTGGCGTTCGTCAACAAAATGGACCGTGTAGGTGCCGATTTCCTTGCTGTTATTGAAGAAATCAAAAGCAGGCTTGGTTCCGTAGCCGTTCCGCTGTCCTTACCCATAGGTGCGGAAGACTCTTTCCTGGGTATTGTAGACTTGCTTTCCAGGAAAGCCTATGTATACGATACCGTTAGCAGAGACTTGATCAACTACAAAGAAGTTCCCATTCCGGATTCTATGAAAGAAGAGGTGGAACATTGGCGAGGTAAGCTCATTGAAGCCGCTGCTGAAAGCGACGACACCTTATTGGAAAAATTCTTTGAAGATCCGGAATCTATTAGCGAAGAAGAGATAGTGTCGGCCGTTAGGAAAGCTACGTTGGAACTGAAAATTGTCCCCATTACGTGTGGTTCTTCCTTGAAAAACAAGGGAGTACAGTTTTTACTGGACGCCATTTGTCGCTACTTGCCTTCTCCGTTGGATATAGAAGCCATTACGGGCACCAATCCGTATACGCAGAAGGAAGAAAAACGGGCAGCAGATGTACAAGAACCGTTTTGCGGGCTTGTATTTAAAATTGCCACCGATCCTTTTGTAGGCCGATTGGCATATATCAGGGCGTATTCGGGCGTTATGGAATCGGGAAAAACCGTACTGAACGTACGTACCGGCAAACGCGAAAGGGTGAATCGTCTATACCAGATGCACTCCAACAAGCAAAACCCCATAGAGGTATTGCAGGCAGGAGACATTGGCAGCGGTATTGGGTTCCGCGACTTACGCACGGGAGATACTATTTGTTCAGATAAGAACCCCATTGTGCTGGAAGCCATCACGTTTCCGGATCCCGTTATAGGATTGGCCGTAGAGCCCAAGACGCAGAAAGACTTGGACAAATTGAGCGTGGCCTTGTCCAAATTGGCCGAGGAAGACCCCACGTTTACCGCCCGGAACGATGCAGAGACGGGACAGACCATCATCAGCGGTATGGGTGAACTGCACCTGGAAATTATAGTGGATCGCTTGAAGAAAGAGTTTGGGGTAGAGATTAATCAAGGTGCACCACAAGTCAACTACAGGGAGAGCATCAGAGGAACAATTACGCATCGGGAAGTATTCAAAAAACAAACGGGAGGCCGCGGCAAATTTGCCGACATTGTTTTCACCTTGGAGCCGGCAGATGAGGGTGTTACTGGATTGCAGTTTGTGGACCAGGTGAAAGGAGGCAACATCCCCAAGGAATACATACCGGCTGTGGAGAAAGGATTTAAAGCGGCTATGGATAACGGCGTATTGGCCGGTTATCCTGTTATAAGCATGAAAGTCATCCTAACGGACGGTTCGTACCATCCGGTAGATTCAGATACCTTGTCTTTTGAGATTTGTGCCCGTCAAGCTTTCCGGAAAGCAGCACCTAAAGCACAGCCTGTGATGCTGGAACCTATTATGGCTTTAGAGGTAGTTACTCCGGAAGAATATATGGGCGACATCATAGGCGATTTGAACAAACGCCGAGGACAGGTAAACGATATGGACTCCAAGGGCAATGCCCGTATTATAAAAGCAAAAGTTCCCTTGTCGGAACAATTCGGTTATATTACTACGTTGAGAACGCTTTCATCGGGACGGGCAACCAGCTCCATGGAATTTGCAACGTATGAGGAATTGCCGCCCAGCCTGGCGCAGGAGATTATAGAGAAAACAGGTTGGGGAGCCGGATTCCATGCATCAAATATTGAGTTTTAAAGTATACGTATATTGGTAAATAAAGAACAAAATGAGCCAAAAAATCAGAATTAAATTAAAGTCTTACGACCATATGCTGGTGGACAAATCGGCAGATAAGATCGTAAAAACCGTTAAGGCCACGGGAGCTGTTGTCAGCGGCCCCATTCCCTTGCCTACTCACAAACAAATTTTCACGGTAAACCGTGCCACGTTTGTGAACAAGAAAGCACGGGAACAGTTTGAACTGAATTCTTTCCGCCGCCTGCTGGACATTTACAGCTCTACCCCAAAAACGGTTGACGCTCTCATGAAACTGGAACTGCCCAGTGGCGTTGAGGTGGAAATCAAGGTGTGATGACTTTATAAATTTTCGTGTATATTTGCAGGCTATGCACTACCGGGCGTTGTCCACGGACACCATCCTGCAAAGCATACACAAATACAGGGCCCATAGCTCAGTCGGTTAGTAGCACCTGACTCATAATCAGGGGGTCGCCGGTTCAAGTCCGGCTGGGCCCACGAACAAAAAAGCACTTGCGCATTGCGCAGGTGCCTTTTTTTTGTCCGTGGGCCCGAGGCCCATCCATCCTGATTCCCCCACCACCGCCTCCCCCAAGGGAGGCCCTGCGGTCTACGACCGCGCATCAACGGGAGGGGTAGTGAGTAGCGACTTTCTGCAAAAACTGTTAACTGCCGGACAACCAGCCGATTGTAATGCACTGCTCTTTCGTGCCACTCACTACCCCTCATGCAAAAGGGCGTTTTACGGCATATTCCGCTAGGGGTAGTGAGTAGCGACTTTTGCCTTGGCAAGTCAACAGTCACGTTCTCAGAGAGTTGTGGCGCCGCACCCTTTTGTGTTACTCACCACCCTTCTATGTTGTAATCCAAATTTTTTTACATTATTATGCTCTTTTATAGCAATTTAATGTTTTGCCCCTTAAACTTTCAGGCGAAGCTGAGCCGTTAGCAATATCAGTCTTCTATGTT
>DUNA01000058.1 GCA_012839605.1 Bacteroidales bacterium | reverse complement strand
GGTTTTAGTGAATAAATTGTTTGTTAAAAAAATCCAATTTACAAAAACTTTGGGGCTTATGTTTGTTTAGATTACAAACATACAGCCTTCAGAAGACTGGCGCTTGGGTAGGCGATCATTTTGGCATGTGCTTTGTCACAACGGAAGAACTGATGGCTTATTTAAAAGAACATCCCTTAACGGAATAGGGTTGCACCGTCTTATTCCATCCGGAGCTTGCTGAACACAATCTTTTTGAAAGACAAGAAAAACCGTAAAATAATGCTCCCGCGATACATTACGCCCCTAAGATTGGGAGCCGGAACGTCTTTGTGCCTTTTCATGAAGCGAAGTTTTTTCCAAAAATGTATATGGGCTTTGTATACAGATCCCATAAAACTCCATTTTCCCTGGAAAAAATAGGTGATGGCAGATACATGATCTAGAAACCAACGAGCCGGCAAGATGAAAACAACGCCCCTTCTGCTTAAATTTTTATACAACATGAGCAAGTTGTTTCTGTAATTGAGATATAGTTTGTGAGGGGAATCGTTGGGAAGGGTGCCGCCACCCACGTGGAAAATGGTTGAAGCCGGTACTACGGCTGCCCGGTAACCGGCCCAATGCGCCCGCCAGCAAAAATCTATTTCTTCCATATGGGCAAAAAAATCATCGTCTAAGCCACCCAACCTGTGAAACAAGTCAGCTTGTACGACCATACATACGCCACTGGCCCAGAATACGGGAACGGGGTGGTCGTATTGGCCTTCGTCTTTTTCTATATGGGTAAGGATGCGGCCTCGGCAAAAGGGAAACCCAAGCCGGTCTATGTAGCCGCCACAAGCACCGGCGTATTCAAAGGTGTCTTGTTTTGTCCAGGACAACACCTTGGGCATACAAATGCCGTACTCTTTGTTTTGCTCCAAGTACTCTACAAGCGGAGGCAGCCAGTCAGGTGACACTTCCACGTCTGAGTTGAGCAATACGTAATAATCAGCGTCTATCTGTCGCAAAGCCTTGTTGTATCCGCCCGTATATCCGTAATTTTTGTCAAAAAGGATAAGAGGCAGATTGGGGTGCGTTTCTTTGAGCCAGGAAACGGACTCGTCTGTGGACCCGTTGTCTGCTATATATACTTGTGCCCACGGTTGTGGTGTACGTTCCAGCAATACGTCCAAGAAACGTTCTAGAAAATGCTTTCCATTCCAATTGAGGATAACGACAGCCGTTTTGTGGTTCATGAGTGTTGATTGACGTGTTTATTACCGGGTAAAGGTACGGGATTTTGTGGAGTCTGAAAACCGTGACAAGAGTACACCAGCCACAATGAGTACAAGACCTATAAGAGTAGAAGGGAAAACAGGTTCTCCCAGTACATAATGGATAAGCAGTAGGGACAGGAACGGGAAGATGTAAATAAGGGAACTGACAGCCGCTGTGTTTTTGGCCAGGGTAAGGGCTTTGAGCCATATGACAAAAGGTACGGCCATTTCAAATATGCCTATATAGATGGCAGACAGAAAGCTGCGTAGCGTATAGGCAGAGGCCGGAAAAAGTGTGGCAGTGCCTTCCGCAACGAGTACTCCTTTTTTGGTCAGTAGGAATTGTACCAACAGATACACGGTTATATATATCCAGGCAAAGAGGAAGTTCATGAGCAGACCTGCCGGGCCGGATACCTTGTTTTTCATGTTCAACAGAAAATACACGGCCCAAAGAAGAGAACTGCCCAAGGCAAGAGCAATACCCCATGGGTTTTTGATGTGAAGCGTACCATCAAATAGGGAGCCGGGATTTCCTTGCATGGCTACAAACAGAGCTCCTATAAAACTGACCAATAGGGCTACGATGTTCAGCCATTTGACTTTTTGTCCCAAAATGGGAATGGACAAAAGAACCAACAACAGGGGCCATACCATGTTGAGTGCCTGGGCTACCTGTGCCGGTAGCAGGCTGTAGGCTTTAAAGAGAATCAGGTAATACAAAAAGGGATTGATCAATCCCAGAAAAGCAGCTCTGTACCAAGCATTGCGAGGAACAGAAAGCAAAACGCCACGTTGTCCCGTAGCTAAAAGCAATAGGGATAACGTGGCGATTGCGCTTGTTGTGGCAACAAACAGGAGGGAGGCAGGTGTAAAACAGGCGAGAGCCCATTTAAAAGCCGTAGCTACGGTTGACCAGCAGATAATAGCTCCTGCTGCGTAGAAACCGGCAGACCTGCTCAGCCTTTTTGTTATTCTGCCACTTTTTCCAGCCATTTAACCATAGATGCCATGACAATCATAGATATAAGACATACTACCACAAATACCGACCAAGTGAGCCAGATGGGGATGTTCTTATACATGATGGCTCCTATGAAAAGCAGTTGGTTTCCAACAGCTGTAGCCGTTAACCATCCTCCTTGCATCAATCCCTGCATGTGCGGTGGAGCTACTTTAGATACAAAGGAGAGCCCCAGCGGACTGATGAACAGTTCGGCTATAGTCAATATAAGGTAGGTGACAATGAGCAATGCCGGTGTTACTTTCAAGGCTTGCGGCAAACCTCCCATTTCTTTTACCTCGCTCAATAGCGGCAGATTGTATGAGAAAATGGCCATAATCAAGTATGCGAAAGCAGCAATACCCATACCTATGGCAATTTTCTTGGGGGTGGAAGGCTCTTTTCCTTTTTTGTTGAGCCAGGAGAACAATCCTACAACTACAAATGTCAGTAGAACAACAAATAAGGGGTTGGCTGATTGGAAAATCTCTGCACCTATTATTTTGGTGAATCCCAGGTCTATGTTTATTTTGCTTACATCTGTATAGTCTTTTGCAAAGTAGGTGAGGGTAAGTCCGTTTTGGTGGAAGGAGAACCAGAAGAAAATGACAATACCGAATACGGCAAACAAAGCCATCACACGCTTTCTGATTTCAGCCACTTCCATTTTCGTCACTTTAGGTGCATCTGTTCCTGCAGCTTCTTCCACTTGCTTTTTGACATCGGGGAATTTGTTTTTGTTCACAATGAAAACAACCAATGAAATAAGCATAGCCACGATAGCCACAAAGAAGGCGTAATGGAACCCGGTGTTAAATACGTTCAAGTATTCGTTGGCAAAAGCACCTAAGTCTTCAACGGGGGCTTGGCTCACTTCTGTTGCCAAGAGGTTAAAACTCTCAAGGGCTTCCGTTCCCAGGGTGCCTTTGATAAATCCGTGACACAGTTCCGGCAATTTTTCGTTATAGGCGAAATTATGCAATTGCAGCCACCAGTTACGTACGGCAATGGCGAAGAATGGGGCAAAGAATCCTCCGATGTTGATGAACATGTAGAAAATTTGGAATCCTCTGTCACGTACCGATTCGTACTTGGGGTTGTCGAACATTTGTCCCACAACGGCTTGCAAGTTTCCTTTAAACAGTCCGTTGCCAAAAGCAATCACAAACAATCCCACGCAAGTCAAAGCCAAATACAGGCCTAAGTGCGGCACGGGTGTGGGTGTGGGGTAACCTATAATGACATAGCCTACGGCCATCATAATGATTCCCGTTAAAATAGTACCCTTATAATTTTTTGTTTTGTCTGCTATAATACCGCCTACTAAGGCCAATACATAGATAAGGGCATAGAAAATGGAATAGATGATTCCCGTCGTTGTTTCATCCAGGCCAAATTTTGCCGAAATAAACAATGTCAGGATGGCCATCATTGTGTAAAAGCCGAACCGTTCGCCCATGTTGGCGAGCGCGGCGGAAATCAATCCTTTTGGTTGTCCTTTGAACATAGTATTTTTAGGTTAGTTAAAGTGTTTATCCGGCAAAAATAAGATAATTTTGATAACTTTGTTTGGTTATGAAGACCATTTTTGTGCAGATTGTTCGCTTTGTGTTGTTTCCTTTGATTTGCCTGGTCAGTTTATTGCCTTTGCCCATACTGTATGGAATTTCTTATGCTTTTGTTGTGCTGCCTATGAAATGGGGTGGGTATAGAAGAGCTGTGATTCTAGACAATTTGGCGGGAGCGTTCCCGGAAACAACAAAAAAGGAAAGATTTGATATAGCCAAACAATTTTACCGCTATTTGGGAAGAGTGGTTGCAGAGAGTGTGTGGCTTTTCACAGCCCCATGCAAACAAATGCTCAAACGATTTTCAGTGGAAGGTGCCCACGTGTTGGAAGATTTGAACAAGGAAGGAAGAAGTGTGGTGGTCATGATTCCACATATAGGCAATTGGGAGTTTTTGAAGACGTGTAGTTGTCCGCAGTACGAAATGTTTTGCGGGTATCCCCAAAACAGGCTGCACATGGTATACCAGAGAGTGAATTCTCCGGTGTTTGAAGCCGTCATGCACCGTATGCGCAGTCGTCACAAAACAGGGTGGCGTATATTGGAAAGCAAACAATTGGCCAGGTACATGGATGCACATAAAAACATACCGAGTGTTTATGCCATGGTGGCCGACCAATGTCCCGGACCGGCAGGAAAAAGTATAGCTGCAACCTTTTTGGGAAGGCCTACGTTGATGATCGCCGGCCCTGAGTATTTGGCCGTAAAACATGGATTTGCCGTAGTGTATGGTGCAGTGAAAGAGGAAAGCAGAGGGAAATATACTTTGTGTTTCCGTCTTATAACAAAAGATGCAAAGGCAGAAAATTCAGGGGTAGTTACGGAAACATTTGCTCGGCTGCTTGAGGCAGATATCCGGCAAAATGTGCATCTTTGGCTTTGGAGTCACAGGCGCTGGAAAAGAATCCCGTCTGATGAGGCTCGGAATTTGTAGGTAAAACAAAAAACACAGTCATGAAAAAGTTGATCATTTTATTGCTGACCGTTAGTTTATGGGCAACCGCAACAGCACAGCCCGTAACGCAAGGTCAATTGATTCCGCAAGGGGCGGTAGTGTATAGCCTACCCAGGACTTGTGTACGTATTGTGGCTGAAGCTCAATATACCATTTTCAACCCGGGACCTTATGCAAAATATGCCAGAAAATATTTGGGTATGGATGCAGGGCAAGCCCAAACCACAACGTATGAATTGAGTAGGATAGAGATGACTCCCTTATTGGAAGCAGATCCGCATGCTTTGTTTGTGGCAAACCTTACGCAAGGAAAAACGGAACCTTGGTTTTTGCAATTATCATCACAAGGCTTGATTTTCTTATCCGACGCTCATGTGCCCAAAGAGCACAATTGGAGGTTTCCATCGGTTGACGTCATGCAAGACGTGTCCGATGCCGGTATCATTCAGAATATAAAAGAGGAGCAGACCACGCTGTATCGCTCCGTGGTGAAAGGTCAAGAAGTATCTGCTATTCCGGTACAGCAAACGCAACGCGTAGAAAAAACGCAAGAACAACGGGCAGAAGAAGCAGCCCGCAATATCTTCAGGCTGCGTGAAACTCGGCTTGCCATTATTACAGGAGATACAGATGCGGTGTACAGCGGAGAGGCTATGGGGGCAGCCGTTGAAGAGATGCGGCGCATGGAAGAAGAGTATCTGAGGCTTTTTCTGGGGGAAACCGTTACGGGCAGAACGCACCTGAGCTCAGACGTAGTGCCTGATAAGGAACAGATGCGTTACGTGGCGTTTCGTTTTTCGGAATCGGAAGGTTTGTTGCCCTCGGGAAGTATTGGCGGACGACCTATAACTTTGGAACTGAGTACGGAAAAAGAAGATTTGGCGTTTGATATTCAAATGGATGAAACCCGTGCACGTTCCGGTATTCGTTTGTACTATAGGCAGCCTGCTGTGGTTACTGTGCGTTTGGCAGACGGACAGAAAGAATTGCTTCAAGCACGTATTCCTGTGTATCAAAAAGGAAAAACAATGAATTTTATCATCAATTAAAAATTAGTATATGGACATTACACATCTGAAACCTGAACAGGTCTGGAAACATTTTTACGCTTTGACACAAATTCCCAGACCTTCTGAAAAAGAAGAAAAAATCCGTGCTTTTCTGGCTGACTTTGGAAAAAAATTGGGATTGGAAACAATCGTTGATCCTGTAGGAAACGTCATTATAAGCAAGCCGGCCACACCGGGTATGGAAAACAGGAAAGGAATCATCTTGCAAGCGCATATGGATATGGTTCCGCAAAAGAATAAAGATACGGTACACGATTTTGAGAAAGATCCGATTGTTCCCAGGATTGAGGGCGATTGGCTCTATGCCACAGGAACGACTCTGGGAGCAGATAACGGTCTGGGAGTAGCTGCCGCTATGGCTGTCTTGGAAGCCAACGACTTAGTACACGGCCCCATAGAAGCCTTGTTTACGACGGAAGAAGAAACAGGAATGACCGGAGCTCGCGAATTGCAGCCGGGTGTACTCAAAGGAGATATTTTGTTGAATATGGACTCCGAAGACGAAGGGGAGTTGTATGTTGGTTGTGCAGGAGGAGAAGACGGTTCTTTTACATTGGCCTTTGATATGGAGCAAACGCCGGCAGGCTGGGAGGGGGCTCGTTTGAACATAACGGGATTGAAAGGCGGCCATTCCGGAATGGATATCATTTTGGGAAGAGGAAACGCCAACAAAGTCCTTGTTCGCTTGCTTCACCACTTGATGGAAACGCATCAAATACGTCTGGCTTCAGCAGAGGGGGGCGATTTAAGAAACGCTATACCCAGAGAAGCAGATGCCATCATTGCTTATGAATCGGCAAAAAAAGCACAAATAGAGGAAGCTGTGGCTGCTATGGCGAAAGTCATACAAGATGAATTGAAATTTGTAGACCCCGACTTAAAAGTCAACTTGTTGCCGACAGAGGTTCCTGCACAAATCATCCCCGACCAGACGGCCCGTAAAATAGTAAGGGCTGTTTATGCAGCACCCAATGGTGTATGGGCCATGAGTGACTCTATGCCCGGATTGGTGGAAACGTCTTCCAACTTGGCTATTTTCAAAGCCAAAGAAGGAAAAGCAGAAGTACATTGCTTGTTGCGGAGTATGGTAGATACGGCAAAAACCGACATGGGTACGGCATTGGCTTGCTGTTTTGCTAATATAGGAGCAAAGAGCTCTTTCTCCGGGGCATATCCAGGCTGGCAGCCCAACATGGAATCCCCCATTTTGCAGGCCATGTTGAAAACGTACAAAGATATGTACGGAAAGGATGCAGAGGTGAAAGCCATCCATGCAGGCTTGGAATGCGGCATTTTAGGAGGCCATTATCCACATTGGGACATGATTTCTTTTGGACCTACTATTCGTTCACCTCACTCACCCGATGAGCGTTGTTTGATACCCACTGTCCAGAAATTCTGGGACTTGTTGGTAGAAACATTAAAGAATGCACCGGTAAAGCAATAAGGAATTTTCCTTACATTTAATTTGTAGGGCTGCAAGAATTCCTTATCTTTGCAGCCCTTTT
>DUNA01000057.1 GCA_012839605.1 Bacteroidales bacterium | reverse complement strand
TCGTGGCCGGGGGCCGTGGAGAGCAGGAAATGGGGAATGTCTTTATAAGGAATGGTTACTTTGTTTTCTATACTGTTGGCCAACTTGCCCAGTCCGCTGCCCAGAATGATGGCCACTTGCGGGCGGTTGGGAATTCTTTCCAGCAGATAATCTGCCGATTCTTGGTAAAGAGTCGTGTTCATTTCTTCTTTCGTTTTTTGTAATCTACTACTTTGTCTGCGACCTCTTGTACCTTCCGGAAGATTTTTTCTTGTCCCGGAATGTGTTGGTCTTCCATAATAATTTTTCCGTCGCAAATGACGGTATCTATGCAATCTCCGTTGGCCGCGTACACCAAATTGGCCAGAAAATAATGGTTGGGCACAAAGGCCGGTTTGGCCATATCTACCAACGCCACATCTGCCAAATAGCCCGGTTCAATCTTGCCGGCTTTCAGGCGCAAGGCTTTGGCTCCGTTCAGGGAAGCCACGTCCATCAACTCTTTGAGCGGAATGGCACCCGGATCGTTTCTCCAGACTTTCTGCAACAAAGCGGCCGCTTTCATGCTGTCTATCATATCCAGGTTGTTGGACGACGCGCAGCCGTCCGTACCCAAACAGACGTTGGCGCCGGCATCGCGCAGTTCGTTGTATTTGAACTTGTACCCCGAGGCCAGTTTCAAGTTGGAGTTGGGGTTGTGGACCGTATGTACGCCGTTGTCGCCCAAGATTTTGATGTCGTCGCTGCTCAGCCACAGGGAATGGGCTGCCATCAGATTGGGATTCATCAGTCCCAATTTGTTCATGTACTCGGTGGGACTCATGCCGTATTCCATCTCGGCCTGGTCCATCTCTGCCCTTGTTTCTGCCAAGTGCGTATGTACCAATAGGTCGTTATCTTTGGCGTAGCTGTTTATATAACGGAACGATTTTTCCGCTACCGTATAAATGGCGTGCGGACTGACGGCAAAAGTGGTCAGCGAACTCCAGTTGGCACTTTCTTTGTGCGCTATCTTCAACTGTTTTTTGTTCTCTTCTATGGTAGCGTCATCAAAATGGTCCAACCAGGTGAACGACTGGACGGAACGCATCCCCATTTCTTCCGCGGCCCGTTTGCACCCGTTCAGGTGCCAATACATGTCGTTGAACGTAGTGGTACCGGTGCGGATCATCTCTATACAAGCCAATTTGGCTCCCCAATAGACCATCTCTTCATCCAGCTTGGCTTCGTACGGCCAAATACGCTCGCGCAACCATTGGTCCAAAGGAACGTCTTCGCCTACACCCCGGAACAAGGTCATGGCAGAATGAGCATGGGCGTTGACAAAGCCCGGTATGATGGCTTTGCGTGAACCATCTATTACTTTGTCATACTTCTCTACAGGGAAAGTGCCTGCCCGTTCAACGGCTTTGATTTTGTTGCCCTCAATCAGGACATCTTTCCGTTCTTTATACAACAATACGTTGGAAATAAGGATTGTTTTCATAACGGTATATTTTGCCAAAGTTAGTGAATTTTTCTTCGCCAAGCGCTATACCCGATAAAGGAAGAAACAAGCAAAACTATGTACAATCCCGTAGTAAACCACAAACCGCTCCAGGCATACAAGCCAATGGCCAATGCATTGGCTACAATCAACAGAATCCATTGCTCCAACACGCTGTGCGCCAACAACCACGTAGCCGCTACGTTGAGTGCCGTAACGGCCGCATCGGCTGCCGGTGCAGGATGGTCAGTCAACCACCGCAATACCGCCCACATCACCACAAAACTCGAAATCAGCATACCGCCCGCAACCCCAGCCTGCTTCCCGCTCATCCGCACCGCCCTCAACTCCTCACTCTTCACTTCTCCCCCTTCACTCTTCACTTGCTCACTCCATTTCCGCCACCCATACACACTCATCACCAAAAAATACACATACAACCCCATAGAAGCATACAGTCCCTTGATGCCAAATACGACTACGTAACTGACAGACATTACAAAACCCACAGCCCACATGGCCCGCTTGTGTTTGATTTCCAGCCACACATACAGCAGTCCGCTGACCGCCCCAAATATTTCCAATAACATCTCACCCATAACTCTTCACTTGTTCACTTGTTCACCTGTTCACCTGTTCACCTGTTCACTTATTCACCTGTTCACCTGTTCACCAACTCCACTCCACCTTTACCATTGCTTGAAAACCGGCTTGCGGAAAAAAGCCGCGTGTAAGTTCCACCGTACCCATATCCCTGAAAGCCGCCCGATACGCCCATGCGCTTGCGCAGTAATGCTTGTTTAAGAGGTTGTCGGCAAAAAGCGTGACGGTAAAAGTACCGACTTTTTTGGTCTCAAACGGTTGTGTGATGGTCAGGCCCAACACTTGGTAGGCCGGCAACATCCGCTCTGCCGATCCCGTATTGTCGTAGTACTGTTTGCCCACAAAACGGGCCGTAGCCACGGCTTCCAAGTTTTTGAACAGATGGCTTTGTGTAGCAAACGGTTTGTAGTTCAATTGCGCTACACCCGTTACCGGCGGGGAGTATATCAAATCTGTCAGGGCATAATATTCTTGTACTTGCGGACGTACCGGGTTCCACGTATGGGGATGGTCGTACGTATCCAAGTGGAAAGTGAAATCTTTGATTTTGTTGGTACTCAAACAAACGTTGCCTTCCAAACGCAGTTGCGGCAAGATGTGCCAACCGGCTTCTATTTCCACGCCGCGGCGGTAGGATTTGGGCACGTTTTCTTTGATTTCATACCCGGTATCGCTGATTTTCCCCGTAGGTACCAACTGGTTGTTGTATTCCATGGCGTAGAAATTTACACCCAGCAGCAGATGGTTTGTCATATAGCGGTAGCCGCCTTCCAAATCCAACATCTTTTCCGGCTGCAAGTGGGCCGTACGTCCCGCCTTGATGGATTCCTTGATATCGCTGCGCGACGGTTCCCGGCTTCCTGTATATGCCGACACATACAGTTGGTGGTCTTTGGCCAACAGGAGCGTCATGCCGGCTTTGGGATTGAAAAAGTGCCATTGTGCTTGGTGTGCCATGGATACCGCGTCTGTGTCCACTCCGTCCATATGTAAGGATACGTAGCGGTATTGTATGTCTGCAAACAATTTCAAGGTATTCTCCACTCCCTTTAATGGGATGGCGTACGTGGTTTTCAGAAACGCGCTGCCGTCGTGCTTTCTGCCCAAGTTGCGGTAATATTCAGGGGCTTGTGTAAAATCGGGTTTAGATACGTCATATGTTCGAAGTCCAAAGTGGTGTCCGTTGTAATAGGCGTAATTGAGTCCCAGTACGGCTTCTGCGTTTCCGGCAGTCCACGTTCCTACGGAACTGAGGGCGGCATACACGTTGTCCATAGACCGGCGTACGATGTGGTCGCCGGAGCTCTTTTGCTTGTAGTTTTCGTAAAACCCGTCGCCTTTTGTTATGTGCAACGTATTGCTCCAAGCCACATTGCCCCCCGGGTGAAAAGAATGATTCAGCTGCACGTGGTGCTGAACGTAGTTGTCCGTCTCGTTGGGATAAAAGCGGGTGTTCCCGTCGGCGTCCTTGTAGGCGCCGGCCGGATTGTAGCGTCTGTTGGTCAACAATTGATCGTAAGGAATGCCCATCCACGTGATGCCCGTATGTTGTTCGCCGTAGATGTAATACAGTTTGAGCGCGTACGTGGGCTGTATCCAGCTCAGTCGGGAAAAGAGCGAATGCATGTTCCCGTGGCCGCGGTCTATGTACCCGGCCGTTTGGTTGTGGGCGTACCGTACGTCCAAGGCCAGACCTACCGGCAAAAACCGTCCGGTCCCGCCCTGCCCGATGCCCGTTCCCGTGCCGGCTCCGATGGCCAGATGGCGCGTGCGAAAAGACCCGTAGGAAGTGGTGGCGTGCAAGTACGGAGCCGGGGTGGCGTACGCCGTACGCATGTTTACCGTAGCCCCAAAGGCGCCGCTGCCGTTGACCGATGTTCCTACTCCGCGCTGCACTTGGACGTTTTCCAAAAAGCCGCTCAAAGCCGGCAAATTGACCCAAAAGACTTCTTGCGATTCTCCGTCGTTCAAAGCTATGCCGTTTAAGTTTACTTGGATGCGCGCTCCTTCCGTACCGCGGATGCGCAGATAGGCATATCCGCTGCCCGTACCGTTCTCCCCCATCACTACGGCGCCGGGGGTCAGAGACAAGGCAAACGGCAAGTTTTGCGTGGGCGGTGTGCGTACCAGGTCTTCCTTTGTGATGCGGCTGTGAGCCACGGGGGCATCCTTGGCCGCTTGTGTGGCTACGATGACAATGGAATCCAAGTTTCTGGTTTGTGTTTCTTGCGCCGTCAGAGAGTGTGGGCGCGTGATGGCTGCCGTTATAAAAAGGGCCGGCAGCAAGCCTGTAAGAAAGATGTGTTTCATGGTTTTTCCTCCGCCGGTATTATCCGGATCAGGTTCAAGGGTGTGTTCTCAGCCTGCTCAGCAAGCACCCCGATGGTTAGTACTAATTATTCTGTCAATATATAGCAATTTTATAGACGCGGGGCCAGTATTTGCCCGTAATCCATATGCTGTTGCTTTCTTTGTCGTACGCAATCCCGTTGAGTACGTCTGTGTTGCGGGTACGTAAGGTGATGGGCAAAATGCCTTTCAAATTGATGGCTCCCGTTACGTGGCCCGTTTGCGGGTCAATGATGACTACTTCATCGCTCGTATAGATGTTGGCCCATATTTGGCCTTCAATATACTCCAATTCGTTTAAGTTGTCAACGGTTTTTCCGTTGCGGGTGACTTGGATTTTTCGTTTGTCCACAAACGTGTTGGGATCCAGGAAGTAAATGGTGGACGTGCCGTCGCTCATAATCAATTCCGTGCCGTTGGAAGTCAAGCCCCAGCCTTCGCGGTTGTAACGTAGCGTGCCTACCAACGTAAGGGTGGAAATGTCGTAGATGAAACACGTTTTTTCCGTCCATGTCAATTGGTAGATGAGCCCGTTGTGTACGCAGGCACCTTCTCCAAAATATTTGCGATCCAAGGCGTGCGAATGAAGGATGCGTCCGCTGGAGGCATCTATTTTGGCCATCATGGAACTGCCGTATTGGCCCGTACTTTCGTAAAAATGGCCGTCGTAATAGAAAAAGCCTTGTGTGTACGAGCCGATGTTGTGCGGCAAAACCTCTTCTATTTTGTATTTGTATTCCTTGACACCGGTCCCGTTCCCTGCTGTTGCGGCAACAGGCAGTATCCATGGAAGGAGGAAGAAAAGGAGTATGTACGTGATGTTTTTCATGTGTTGTTGGCGTGATGAAGGGCTGCTTCTACAAAAGCAGTAAATAGCGGAGCCGGTTTTTCCGGAGTACTCTTCAGTTCCGGATGGAATTGTACCCCTATGAAAAAGGGATGGTCAGAAAGTTCCACAATTTCCGCAAATCCCGTTTTGGGGTTGCGTCCCGTTATTTGTAAGCCGGCTTTTTCCAGCATGGGGATGTAGGCGTTGTTCAATTCGTACCGGTGGCGGTGCCGCTCCTTGACGGAGAGTTTTCCGTACACCTTGTGAGCCAACGACCCCCGTGTGATTTTGCTTTGGTACGCTCCCAAACGCATGGTGTCTGTCATACCGGCCTGTTGTTTTTCTTGTTCCATCAAATCTATGACGGGAAAACCCGTCTGAGGCACTATCTCTGCGCTTTCCGCTCCCGGTATGCCGGCTGCGTTTCTGGCAAATTCCAACACGGCCATTTGCATGCCCAGGCAAATGCCCAGGAAGGGAACGCGGTGCTCTCTGGCGTATTTGCATGCAAATATTTTGCCATCCACTCCGCGCGAACCAAAACCGGGGGCTACCAAGATGCCTTTCATACCGGCCAATTTCTCTTTGACGTTCTCTTCGCTCAGGTGTTCACTCTGTATGGGAAATACTTTTACGCGGGCGCTGTTGGCCGCTCCGGCGTGGATGAACGACTCCAAAATGGATTTGTAGGCATCTTGCAATTCCACGTATTTGCCCACGAGCGCTATGTTCACTTCTTGCGTGGGGTTGTTGATCCTATGGATAAAGTCTTTCCAGGCATCCAAATTGGGTTCTACCTTGTCGTCCAATTTCAAGAGGTCCATCAGGATGCCGTCCAAATTCTGACGTTGCAAATTGAGCGGGACTTCGTAGATGCTCTTTTGGTCTATGGCTTCTATGACGGCGTGCGGGCGTACGTTGCAAAAAAGCGCTACTTTTCTCCTGAGCGCTAGCGGCAACGGTTTTTCCGTACGACACACAATGACATCGGGATTGACTCCTTCTTGTTGCAATTGACGGACCGAGTGTTGCGTAGGTTTTGTCTTCAGTTCTTTGGCGGCAGCCAAATACGGCACAAGCGTCAGGTGGATGACAACGCAATTTTCTTTTGCCAATTTCCATTGTACTTGACGGACGGCTTCAATAAAAGGCAACGATTCAATGTCGCCCACCGTGCCGCCTATTTCCGTGATGACGATGTCGTATTTGCGTCCTTTACCCAGCAACAACAAACGGCGTTTGATTTCGTCCGTAATGTGCGGAATGACTTGTACAGTCTTGCCTTTGTACGCTCCGGCCCGTTCTTTTTCAATGACCGTCTGGTACACTTTTCCGGTGGTGACGTTGCTGGCTTTGCTGGTGTAATTGCCTAAAAACCGTTCGTAATGGCCCAGATCCAAATCTGTTTCTGCTCCGTCTTCCGTTACGTAGCACTCCCCGTGCTCGTATGGATTGAGCGTACCGGGGTCCACGTTGATGTAGGGATCAAACTTCTGGATGGTCACTTTCAACCCCCGCGCTTGCAACAATTTGGCGAGAGACGCAGCAATGATTCCTTTTCCCAAAGAAGACGTTACCCCTCCGGTAACAAAAACGTGTTTAGTAGCCATAGGACAGTTTTTTTCAAACCGCTAATTTAAGGACTTTTTTTAACTTTGCCTGTGCGGAGGGACGTCCCATCGCTCTTTTCTTTAGAGAAAAGGGAGGAAAGTCCGGGCAGGAAAGGGCAAGGTCCTGTGGAAAGCACAGGTAGCCGTAAGGTTACGGATCGTCTGACAGAAAACAACCGCCGACGGGTCTTTTGACCCGGGCAAGGGTGAAAAGGTGGAGTAAGAGCCCACCGTGACGGTTGGCGACAGCCGTTGACGCAGGCACCGACCTCCTGCAAGGCCAAGTATACCGGCAATCTCAGAGCGGCCCGTTCTGTGCCGGGGGGTAGGCTGCTTAGACAAATGATGGGAGTTGGACAGAACCCGGCTTACAGGCCCTCCGCTTTTTTAAAAAAGCCGAGGATGGTCTTCTTCCAATCTTCTTAAAATGGTCGTGATGATGGCTTCTCTGTACATACGGGAGCGGACTTTGACTTTGTATTTTTCGCAAAATTTGTCAATGACCGCCATTTCTCGGTCGTTAAAGCTTACAACTGTTTTGTGGATACGCGGAAGGGGCTTTTCTTTCATTCCGTCGCTGTTTTGCGCTGCCTGAGCATGTCTGAGTAGTACGTGGTTTCCTTCATGGGGTACGTTTTTTCTGACAAATCCAGCCACTCTTGGGCCAAGTCAAAACTGCCTTTCATCTCGCAGGCCAATGCGATGTTGAAGGCGGCACATGCTACTTCTTCTTTGTTCGTTCCTTCCAACAGTTCCATCCAAATGGCCATGGCTTTGTCCCATTCAAAGTCCAAGGCGTAGTCGTACGCCTTCAGCCATTTTCTTCTCTCGTATACAAATACCACCCTGTCTTGCGTTTCCCATTGGTCCACGAAAGAGCGGGCCGTGCGTTGTCCCAAAAAAGCAGCGGCTCTTTGGATGTCTTCATACGCACCCGCAGGAATGGTAACGGTTTGAGCTTCGTCGTACGCCAAATAGATATCCCAAGCCAACGTGTCCGACAGGATCGTATATTCCGGGAAATCAAATTGTTCCGCATCAAAGACGCGAACGACAGATTGGAACGGCAAAATCAAATACGAAGGTCTGGCTTCAAAACGACCGATGGTCACACTGTCCACCATAAAGACCATTTCCGATTCCGTATCCACAGCCAGACGGTACACGTAATCGGGTTGTTCGAGCGTTCCCAAAGCCACGTCTTCCGAATAGTGGGTATACAAGGGGACGGCTCCTTCCGGCAAATTTGTAAGGCGTTCCAATTCGTTGGCCAAACCTTGTCCAAACGTATGCAACAGCACAGAATCTGTCACAGACGTGGAATCGTACGTAGGAATGAACACAACCATTTGTTTCCCATGCAGCGGCAAGGGTTTGGCAGCCGGAAGCCGCACATCAACTTCCAAAAGGTTGATGGTGGGACCGCAAGCGGCCAACAATACCAAAGCGGCACTGTAGATGATAGAACGTATGGCTTTCATAAATACTGTTTTTTTGTGTTCTGTTACGTTTGCATGGCACCGCAAACGGGAATTACTTGTCCGCTCACATAAGAAGACAAGTCAGAGCCCAGGAAGACGCATACATCGGCTACTTCCTGCGGCGTACCGCCCCGGCGGAGCGGTATCATATCTGTCCAGGCCTTACGGGCCGCTTCCGGAATCTGATCCGTCATATCACTGACAATGAACCCCGGAGCTACGGCGTTGGCGCGAATGCCTCTGGGTCCCAATTCTTTAGCCACCGACTTGGCCAACGCGACCATACCGGCTTTGGAAGCCGAATAGTTGGCTTGTCCTGCGTTGCCCGACAGACCTACCACGGAGCTCATGTTGATGATGCTGCCTGCGCGTTGCTTGACCATGTGCGGCGATACGGCGTGTATGTAGTTGAAAGCCGATTTCAAATTGACGTTCAACACCAAATCCCATTGTTGTTCCGTCATGCGAAGCATGAGCGTATCGCGCGTAATGCCGGCGTTGTTGACCAAAATATCTATGCGACCGAATTCGCGAATGACTTCTTTTACCACTTGGTGCGCCTGATCAAACGATGCGGCGTTGGATGCATAACCCAAAGCTCTGACTCCCAACGCTTCTATCTCTTTGATGGTCTCTTTGGCTTTGTCGTCTATTTCCAAATCTGTAAAAGCAATGTCTGCTCCGTGCTTTGCCATGGCCAAAGCCACTGCTTTTCCAATGCCACGGGCAGCTCCTGTAATCAATACTTTTTTGTTTCTCAGCAATTGCATAATCACTTCTATTTAAACGGGCTCGCCGTACACATCGTACGCCGAGGCTCGTGTTATTTTCACTTCCATAAAGGTGCCCGGTTGCGGGTTGTCTACGCCTTCCACGGCTACAAACCCATCTACTTCCGGGGCTTCTGTGCGGGAGCGTCCCAACACCAGGGGTGGTTGTCCTTCCGCCTGGACCACATAATCTGCCAACACAGTGCACACGCTGCCCACCCTCTTCTTGTTGTATGCAAAAGAAATACCCTTTTGCACGCCCATCAAGGCGTCGTAACGCCTTTGTTTCTCTGTCTGCGGCACCGTATCTTTCAGGTGGCGAGCCCCGTACGTCCCTTCTTCCTCTGAATACATGAAGGCTCCCATCCGCTCAAATTTTGCTTCTTCCACAAAGGCCAGCAACCGCTCAAACGCCTGCTCGTCTTCCCCCGGGTGGCCTACCATCAACGTGGTTCGCAAACAAATATCCGGTACGAATGTACGAAAATCTTCTATCAATTGCCGAGTTTCCTCCCCGCCGGTATGGCGCCGCATGGCCTTCAGCACGCCGTCGTCTATGTGTTGCAAGGGGATGTCCAGGTAATGGCAAATCTTAGGCTCCTGTGCCATGATGCGCAACACGTCGCGTGGAAATCCCTGCGGATACGTGTACAGCAAACGGATCCACTCTATGCCGTCTATACGGCACAGCTGCTCCATCAACCCGGCCAGTTGCCGCGTACCCACCAGGTCCAATCCGTAAAAACTGGTGTCCTGGGCTACCAAGTTCAGTTCCTTGACGCCCTGCCGGGCTAAAAAACGGGCCTCGGCCAAAAGATGTTCGGCAGGCACAGATACGTGGTTGCCGCGGATGAGCGGAATGGCGCAGTAGGAACAACGGCGGTCGCAGCCTTCGCTCAATTTCAGGTACGCATAATGGGCCGGAGTGGAAAGTACGCGCTGGGTGGCCAACGTTGGGTTGTACTCTATGCCCATCTGCGCACAAACGAGCGGGATGTCGTTGACGCCAAAAAAGCCGTCGGCTTGCGGCAGCTCTTTTGCTAGGTCTTCATGGTAACGGCCGGACAGACAGCCCATAACCAGGACTTTGCCCAATTTGCCTTCCGATTTGGCCTGCAAGGCTTCCAGCAGAAAATCGATCGATTCTGTGCGGGCATCGTGAATAAAGCCGCACGTATTGACAATCAGCACATCCAGGGGGTAGTCTTCTTCTATGGCATCCGGGATGACGTCCCATCCGCCGTGCTCCAATTGGCGCATCAGATGTTCGCTATCCACGCGGTTCTTGGAACAACCCAGCGTATAGACACCAACTACGCCGCCCTTATGTGCCTTGCCCAAAGACATTATGACTGCGGAGTTTCCTCCTCTTCTTCCAGGAAATCCAATGCATTGGCCGCTTGCAGCACGTTGTACCAGTCCAATATTTTTTTCATGTGCGAGCTGTAGAAACGATCTTTGTCGTACTCCGGAACAACCGTTTTGAAGAAGCCCGGCAGATCGGTTGCTTTGTCGCGCGGATTGGGAGCCGGTCCTTCTTTCAAGTGCTCCCGCATGCGCGTGAGAATCTCTTGTAAGGTGATTTCGTCTTCCATTTCTGTATATATGGAAATATCCGACAAGGCCGTCATGCGCTCGTTCGGTCCCATCCATTTGCGTTGTTTGTCTACGAGTGATTCCACCACAACGCCGCCGCTGCTTTGGGCCAGGTATAAATACAAGCCCGGATGTCCGGCTACGGATAGAATTTTAGTCAAGTCAGTTTTCATGGTCGGTAATACTAAGGTTCAACATGTATTGGTGTACTTCCAAAACCCTGGGGAGCAGGGCTTGTTCTTCGTTAGAGGTGATGATAAAGTCGGCTCCGGATTCCCGTTGTTCGTCCGTCCACTGCTTGTCCATCCTGTCCAGCACGGAACGGCGGTTGGCCTGATCACGGCCCGCTGCCCTACGCAGCCGCAATTCTTTGTTTGCAGACACGGTCAACACACGCGTGGTATGAAACGGGGGGTCCATTTGCAACAGGATGGCGCTTTCAAAGATGACGTACGGAGCGTTCAACGGTTTGGCCCACTGCACAAAGTCGCGGACTACGTATGGGTGGACCAGGTGGTTGACTTGTTTCAACAAACGGGTGTCGTTGAAAATCAAATGCGCCATCTGGTGTGTATCCAACAGGCCGTCTGTGAAAATATCCGGACCCAACAAGTGTACCAGCTCTTTGTTCAAACCGGTATGCGCTACATACAGCTTTTTGGTACGGTCGTCTGAATCGTAACAGGGGATGCCCAGCGCTTCAAAGATTCTGGTGACGTAGCTTTTTCCGCTACCTATGCCTCCGGTAATGCCCAGCGTAACCATGCCCCCTCCCGTAATTAATAACGACTTTGGATAATTCCGTCAACAAACCGGGGAGTCAGTTCCGTGTGGCTGATGGTACCGGGAGATTGCTGAAATACGGGAACGGTTTTGCCGCTTTCCGTTGCCATAAATTCTTTGTAGTCTACTACCAGCACAAAATCTTCTGCTTGGATGCGGACTGCCTCTTCAAAAGGACAACGGAAGCGTACGGTCACTTGGTCCGGCAACAACAACAACTCTACGCGGGGCGGCACGTTGATGGCCGTTACGGGCACTTGGAAACTCAATTCCACATACCGTTTGACCAACACTTCGTAATTGATTTCCGTATGCGAAAGCCTTGTATTGGCCGGCACTTCCAAACGGGCAATGCCTTCCACCGTCTTGTCCAAATGGTTCAGGGAAAGCCTGCGCGTTCGAACTTCTTTGATCAAGTCCAGGTACGATTCTTCTGCATAGACCAACACGCTGTCCGGATGGATTCTCAGGGGTTCAAAAGTCATGTATTGCGGGCTGTACGACAAGTCGGGTGCAAAACGTACAGGTACTTTTTTGTAATTGGTGGCTTTGTATTCCAGACGGATGGTGTCTGTCAACAATTCTTCCAATTGAAATTCTGTACCTAAGGCATCGTTTACCAAGTTGTGTACGTTGTCTGCCAATACGTAAAATTCGTCTTCCCTGTCCAAGTACGGACGTACCTGGCTTTTGTCCACAAACAGATGGATTTGTGGAACTTTCCTTCTCCAAGTATGACGTATGATATAAAATCCCCTGGCCGTTCCTCTTAAAAAAAGCGTATTGTCTGCTTGTGAAAGATGAGTACGACCGTCCAAGTTTGTTTCTACTTCCAGCGGAAAACGAAAATAAGAGGAGTACTCATTGGACAGCGTATATACTACCCAAAGGACAAAAGCTATGACAATGCACAGCACCAGTACGAGCCTGGACCTTTTCATAGGTCAAAACAAATTAATTGCCTTGCTGCAGATCGGTGGTGTCTTTCACCAAAGTAGATTTGTCTACACGAATCTTCACGTTGGCATCTACTTCCAACAGTACGTACGCTTCTTTCACCTCGGCAATGGTACCGTAAATGCCGCCGGCAGTAATGACTTTATCTCCTTTCTTTAAATTTTCGCGATAGGCTTGCAGTTCTTTTTGGCGTTTTTTCTGCGGACGTATCATCAAAAAATACATGACCACAAAAATGGCCGCCATCATGATTAAGAAAGACCAGTTGCCGCCTTTCGCGGCGCCTTCTGCTTGTAAAAAAACGAATAATGTGTGCATGGTAATTGTATTGGTTTGTTTGTATTAATTGTCTATCAGTCCCCTTCCCTTCTTGACTATTTTCCCCTCTTGTGTTAAATGTTTGATGATTTTATCCAACATCCCGTTTACAAAGATGCGTGAATTTCCCGTACTGTAAAACTTGGACAATTCCACCATTTCGTTCAACGTTACTTTGACGGGGATGCTTGGAAAGGCTACCGCCTCTGCAACACCCATGGTAATGAGCACGTTATCTGTCACGGCAATGCGTTCTTTGTCCCAATTTTCCGCAAATTCTTCCATGTATCCTGCGTACTCTTGGTAATGGGTAAGCGTATGATGTAACAAGTCTACGGCAAAGCGGCGGTCGTCTTCGTTAAAAAACAAATCGGGATGCTTGATGCTTGTGGCCGATTCCTTCAACCCTTCCAGCTGCCCTATGATGATATTGCAAACGTAAGGCACTTCGTCTGTCCAATACAAGCTCACGTCTTCCAAGAGGCTGTCCAATTCCGGGTCTTCCGCCAATTGACCGCCGTAGAAATCCAGAAGCCAATGGAGGTCGTCTTTGAAGTCGGGGGCCTTGGGAACGGTCATGTACTCTATGAAGTACGGCTCTTCTTTCAATTCCTCGTACAGGCTTCTGATGTAACTGCGGTGCTCTACCCAATGGACTCCTTGTTCTTGTGCGCGAAGCAATTCCGGATCTTGTGCCAGCACCTGTATGGCCCTGTTGTCCACAAAGCGACGATTGGGGTTGAGTTCTTCTTCCGAAGGATGGTATTTGTTCAATCCTATCTCTATTCTTTCCTCTGCAAAACGCACCAAGGCTACCGGCAGATGGAGTAATAAAAAATACAATTGTCGCGTTTTTTCAAAACTCAGCATCAGCTCTCTTTCTGCCGCTGCCGGGTCAACTTTTTGGGAATGAACGCTGCTAAATAAAAGCTTGAATACTTTAATACGAATGATGCGCCTGTTAAGCATATGGTGTAAATCAAAAGAATCTGTGCAAATATACAGTTTTAAAGCAAATATATTTTATATTTGCGTAGATATAAACAAACAGAACAATGGAACATAGTGGAGATGATGTATTTTCCAAATCGGTACGTGCAGGTAAAAGGACGTATTTTTTTGATGTAAAAACCACAAGAGGAAACGATTACTACCTGACCATTACGGAAAGCAAACGTCGTGTAGACAAGGACGGACAATTTTCTTACGAAAAACATAAAATCTTTTTGTACAAAGAAGATTTTGAAAAATTCAGAGAAGGGCTAGATGAAGTAGTAGCATTTATTAAAGAGCGCATTCCCGTTGTAGAAACGCGCCCTACGTCATTTACTGACATTTCATTTGAAGACCTGGACAAAGAATGACAAAAAAAAACGCAGTAGCTTTTTGGCTGCTGCGTTTCCTTCTATAAGGTCAAACGTTATACCGTTCTTCCCGGATATACTTTCAAGGCTTGCTCCAGGCAATCCATAGCATTGGCTATATCTTCTTTCTTAAGTACATAGGCAATACGTACTTCGTTTGTTCCTTTGCCGGGGGTGGCATAGAATCCGGCTGCGGGAGCTACCATTACGGTCTGTCCTTCGTGGCTGAACTCTTCCAACATCCATTGTGCAAATTTTTCTGCATCGTCCACAGGCAAACGTGCCGTGGTGTAGAAAGCACCTTTGGGCATGGGGGAATACACACCTTCTATTTTGTTGAGTCTTTCAATCATCAAGTCGCGACGGCTGATGTATTCTTCTTTCACGCTGTCAAAATAGGATTGCGGCGTGTTGAGTGCGCCTTCAGAAGCCATCTGACCTATAGCCGGTCCGCAAAGGCGTGCTTGTGCAAAGCGCATGACGGCACCCATCACGTCTTTGTTGTGAGAAGCAATACAACCCACACGTGCACCGCACATGCTGTAACGTTTAGAGACCGAGTCAATCAAAATGACGTGCTGCTCTGCTCCGGGGATGTGCATGCAAGAGAAATGCGGTTCGTCTGTATAGCAGAATTCTCTATACACCTCGTCGCTCATTAAGAACAAATTGTGCTTGATCACAATTTCACCCAGTTTCAAAATGTCTTCTTTTGTATAGAGCGTGCCGGTGGGATTACCGGGGCTGTTGATCAAAATGGCTTTTGTTTTGGGGGTGATGTATTTTTCTACCTCGCTCATGGGGGGCAATGCAAAACCGTCTTCAATGGTCGTGGTGACAGGTACAAATTTCACTCCCGTCATCAAGGCAAACGTATTGTAGTTGGTGTAGAAAGGTTCAAAAACGATTACCTCGTCACCGGGGTTGCAACATACGTTCAAAGCCATGTGCAATGCTTCTGATCCACCAATGGTCACAATGATTTGTTCATAGGAAAGGTCGATGTTTACACCTTGGTAGTACTTTGCCAATCCTTTTCTATACGATTCAATACCGGCAGAATGCGGATAAGAGATCAATTTGAGATCAAAGTTTTTAATGGGTTCCAACGCTTCTTTTGGAGATTCTACGTCGGGTTGTCCGATATTCAGATGATACACTTTCACACCGCGCTTTTTAGCAGCTTCGGCGTAAGGAACCAGCTTACGAATAGGGGAAGCCGGCATTTTCTTTGACAGTTCAGAGATACCTAACATGTTAATATTACTAGTTATTTGTTAAAATTTAATCAGCAAAGATACGGTTTATTTTCTTACTTTTGCCTAATATTAAGACAACAATATGCCTAAATTCCCAGTAGAAAAACACACAAACTCTGTAGCAGCTGTAGAACAGGCCATGAAACAATGGCTGGAAAAACAAAAAGAAGGTGCCGCGCACACAGCGGCAGATGCATTACACCTTACGTACAGCTTAGAAATTGAATTGTACCTGATAGACTTGTATCTATACCGAGCCCGCCCGGATTTGGTGCTTTGCGGACGTACCTTGCAAGGGCTTTCACCAAGCAAAAACCTCTTTCCCAATACGCCCGGGTACCATGGAGTTCCTTCCCGTGCACAAGTTTTCCTGGAAGAGGTACAAGAAGAGGCTAAAAAACAAGGGGTATCCATAACTTTCCGAGCAAAGGAAGAAGTTCCCACGCAATTTGCCCTGGAACTGGTGGTACAAGAAGCAGCAAAAGCGCCGGAGTACAAACAAGAGGTCTTGGACGTATTGATGCGCTTGGCCTCCGATCACGACCTGAAAGTACTTCTGCACCCCCAACCTTTTGCGGGATTTCCCGCCTCGGCACAGTATTGCCGATGGAGTTTTCAAACAGGCAAAGGGTCGCTTACAACGCCTTTGCGCTTTCCCCTGCAGTGCACCGGAACGCTGTTGCATTTCAACACGCTGGCCACTCGGCTTATAGAGGAACATACGGGGACGCTCGCACAGTTGGAAACGTCTTTGGCCGCCGCTGCCGACACGTTGCATTGCGCCGCCAACGAAGACGTACCTGCCCTAGTGCAAGCCTACCGGGAAGACACATACGCCCGGCAGCTGGAGCGGGAACTGCACACGTTGTCAGAGCTGACCATCAATCACTTTGTGTCTGCCGCCGTAAAACATGTTAACTTGATATTGGAAAACATCCGCGGACTCAAAGAAGTGCTCCCGCCGGAAGAATACAACCAAGCCGCTTCTACCCAATTCAAAGTGATATCCATCACTATGACGTATGTCAACGAATTGCGCCTGCTGATACACGATGTGCTGGAAGCCTTAAAGGACCCCAACAAGGCAAAAGAAGAAGGACCGCAAGTCATGGAAGAGGTCAGGAAGCGCATAGACCACTTGGAAATGATTGTGGATCAAGAATTTTGGCCCGTACCCACGTACAGAGACCTGCTCTATTTAGACTAAACTATGAACAACCTGGAAGCTGAAAAATACAACCTGCGTGGTGTTTCGTCGTCAAAACACCAAGTACACGCCGCTTTGGAAGGCACCTCTAAAGGAATCTATCCGCAAGCTTTTTGTAAGATCATTCCCGATATCCTTACAAGCGATCCCGAATATTGCTTGGTGATGCACGCAGACGGCGCCGGCACAAAGTCTTCCCTGGCCTATTGCTATTGGAAAGAAACGGGAGATATGAGCGTGTGGGAAGGCATTGCGCAAGATGCCATAGTCATGAACTTGGACGATTTGTTGTGCGTAGGTGTAACGGACGACATCTTGCTCAGTTCCACCATAGGACGCAACAAGCGCCTTGTTCCGGCAGAAGTCATTGCCGGTCTGATTGGCGGCAGCCGGAAGTTTTGCGAGGCCATGGAACAACACGGAATCCGCATGGAATTGACAGGAGGCGAAACGGCAGACGTAGGAGATTTGGTGCGGACCGTCATTGTGGATAGTACCGTTTGTGCCCGCATACACCGCGACCAAGTAATAGACAACGGCCGCATACAACCGGGCGATGTCGTTGTGGGATTGGCTTCCGACGGACAAACCACGTACGAAGACACCTACAACAGCGGCATAGGCAGCAACGGGTTGACGAGCGCCCGCCACGACGTCTTTGACAACACATTGGCAGCGTTGTGTCCGGAAAGTTACGACGACGGCATTCCGCAAGCGGTCACGTACAGCGGCACCAAGAAATTGACAGATGTTCACGCCCCCACGGGGATGACGTATGGAAAATTGGTATTGTCTCCTACCCGCACCTACGCACCCGTTGTAAAAGCCGTTTTTGAACAATGCCGAGCCCACATACACGGCATGGTTCATTGTACCGGAGGCGGACAGACAAAAGTGCTGCACTTTGTAAACAACCTGCACATTGTCAAAGACAATCTGTTTCCCGTTCCGCACGTGTTTTCCGAGATCCGGGAAATCAGCGGTACACCTTGGAAAGAATTATATACAGTATTTAATATGGGACACCGCATGGAATTGTACGTTCCCCGCCATGCGGCCGATACCGTCATACAGACGGCCGCCCGATACAATTTGGCGGCACAAATCATAGGATACGTAGAAGAAGGAAAAGGCGGCAGCCGCGTCACCGTTTCCGGTCCCCACGGAACGTATGTTTATACAAAATGATGTTTGTTTCAAAAATTGATAATACAGAAGTAAATGCTCTACCCTATATCTCTTTTACAGGAGAAATCATCAGCATTTCCACAAAAGAACAAGCTACAGAAGTAGCAAAGGCCCTCTTCCATGAGCGCGTGTTGGGCTTTGATACGGAAACGAAACCGCGCTTTTCGTCGGGAAGGATGTTCAAACCGGCTTTGCTGCAATTGGCCACCAACGAGCGAGCGTACTTGTTTCATCTCAGGAAAACGGGATTGCCGCAGGCCCTGGTAGAGCTGCTGTCCAATGCGCGCATTGTAAAAGTAGGTGCAGCCGTAAGAGACGACATAGCCGGTTTGCAACGCTACGTATCTTTTACACCGGGCAGTTTTGTAGATTTGCAAGATATGGTGGGCGAATACGGCATTGTAGATAAGAGCATCAAGAAGTTGACGGCCATTGTGTTGGGCAAAAAAGTCAGCAAGAGCCAACAAATTACCAACTGGGAGGCGTATCCGTTGAGTGAAGCACAAACCTTATACGCAGCTACAGACGCTTACGTTTGTTTGAAGATGTACAACACGCTAAAAAAACACCAAGAAGAAAAGATGTCTCCCAAGCAACGAATGTATGAAGAAGTCTTGGAGCGTGCCAGCTCGTTGTTGCAAGACGAAGAAGATATCATAGCCAACATGGCCAATGTCAGTGCGTTGTTGAAAGAAACGTTCGGTTTTTGGTGGGTGGGTTTTTACTTGGTACGAGACAATCCCAAACAACTGGTATTGGGACCTTTCCAAGGGTCTCCGGCCTGTACACGTATTCCATACGGGAAGGGAGTTTGCGGCAGTTCGTGGAAGAAGCAAAAAACGTTGGTAGTGCCCGATGTAAACGCCTTTCCGGGACATATAGCTTGCAGTCCCCATTCTCGTTCAGAAATTGTAGTTCCCGTTTTTGACGACAAGAAAAAAATACGAGCCGTGCTGGATGTGGATTCCGACAAATTGAACGCCTTTGATGGTATGGACAAACAATACCTGGAAAATATTGTAGGACTCTTCAAAAATCTTCACTAATTAAAAAGATTTACTAACTTTGCAGTCCTTTTCAGGAACTGGTACCCTGGCCGAGTGGTTAGGCATCGGTCTGCAAAACCGAGTACAGCGGTTCGAATCCGCTGGGTACCTCTACTTCAGAATGATTGGCCGTCTGCATCTGTTTTCTTTCCCCCTAAATCTCATTATAGGGGTTTTTATTCTTTACGCAGGGTGGAAATGTCGCCGCCTTGTACAAGACAAACACATTGTCATAGTTCTGGTGCTGCTGTTGATAGGCACTTTATTGGAAGGCTTGTTGCCGGCACATATCCATTTTACCAAAAGCTGGCCTTTTGTCATCATACTCGTTGTATTTTTGATTGTCTGGGGAGCGGGTCTGTTCCGTTCGTTTTCTCTTTTGGGTGCCGGCCTGTGGTTGGCGCTTTGGGCAGGCATGTTGGGCACGCCGGACGAATACAAAGCGTCCATCACCCTACCCACACACCAATACGTTCACACTTCCCTTCCTTTTGATATACGCCTGGATACTTTTACAGTCCGCCGGTACCCTACGGGAGAGCCTATGGAGTACACGGCAGAGTTGTCTTTTAAAGAGTCACAAAGCCCTGTTGTCACAGAGGCGACGCTGCGCGTAAATCACCCCGTACGCTACAAAGGATACCGAATGTATCTGTTGGATTACGAGCAAACACCTATGGGAGACATTGTCTCTTGTACCGTACTCGTCACACGACAACCGTGGAGTATTCTTGTTTTATTGGGTATCCTCTTGATGATGGGAGGAGCCATAAAACAATTTATAAAATGACGTGGAACCATCATATTCTTTTTGCCGGCGGAGCAGCCCTCTTGTGGATTACAGGTGCCGTATTGTCTTTCTGCCGTACGCAAAAATCGTTCTTTTGGACCATCGTGCTCTATACTGCCGGCATCTTGGTGTATGGAAGCTTTGTGGCAGGGCTTTGGGTCTTGCAAAAGCGGCCGCCCATGGTGACTATGGGTGAAATCAGGTTGTGGTACACCCTATTCCTTACGTTAGCAGGACTCCTTACGTTCTTGCGCTGGCGTTCGCCGCTGATACTTCCTTTGGCTACCGTGATGGCCCTTGTGTTCAGTCTGATAAATACAGTACGTCCGCAAATCCACACCCAAGTGCTTGCACCGGCCTTGCAAAGCGTCTTTTTTATCCCGCACGTGACCGTTTATATGTTTTCATACGCCTTGTTGGCTTGTGCTTTCCTGTTGACTGTCGTGATGCTCTTGCGCTCAAAAACAAAAGGGATGCCGGCCATTGATGCCCTCTCGCGCATTGGGTTTTCGTTTTTCACCATCGGCATGCTCTTGGGTTCCATTTGGGCTCGGCAAGCTTGGGGAGAATACTGGGCATGGGACCCAAAAGAAACGTGGGCCGCCATTACGTGGCTTTTGTATGTGTTGTATTTTCACATACGGAAATCAAAACCGCAAGCCGTGAAAACGGCAGGCATTGTTTTTATCATTGCTTTTGTAGCTTTGCAAATATGTTGGTACGGATACAGGTACCTTCCCGGAGCAGAAGCCGGCTTACATAATTACTCCTTATGAAGAGAAAAGAAAGACGTAAAAGAATAGGAACCGTTGCATGGAAGATTTTTGGATCTTTTTTGATGCTCATCGGGGTGGGAATCTTCGTGTCTCGTCTTGTCAACAAACCGCCTTCCGACAAATTGTCCAAGATGGAGCAAATGGAAGTCATTATTGATGAAGGAGGTTGTATGTATTGCCACGCCGGTCCGGAATACGCAAGCCATCGCATCCATTGGCCCGTTGTGGGATACTTAATTGAAAAAGACGCCAAAAGAGGCATTCGTTTTTCCAATATGAGCCATGCGTTTGAACAGCTGTATCAGAAAAAATCCATTACCCAACCCGTACTTTACAAATTGCAAAAAATAGCATTGAACAGGAGCATGCCTCCGTTGAGTTTTCAATTGGCACATTGGAAATCTCCTTTGATAAAAGGAAAACGAGATATACTCCTGGATTGGATATACAACCGTTTGAGTGAAGATTACGACGTACCGTATCCGGTTACACATGCCCTTTTTCAACCCATTCAACCGTTGCCGGACACCTTGCCTACAGACCCGTTGAAAGCAGCCTTGGGCCGCAGTTTATACTACAATCTTTCGTGCGCATCTTGCCACAACCCGGAAACGGGAGGAACGGACAACCTGCCTTTTTCCATAGGCGTACACAATCAACCTTCTGAAACAAGTACGTTGACT
>DUNA01000056.1 GCA_012839605.1 Bacteroidales bacterium | reverse complement strand
CTGCCGTAACCACTGCCCGCCGCCATCCTTCGTACCCTGCAATCGGAAATACCCAATCCTGCAACGCATCCACCGGATGCAAACCGCCTTCTCCGGCTGTTCCACCTTTTCTCACGTAGTCTGCAAACGGTTTTACCAATTCTTTCGGCAAAAAACTGCGCACCTTTTTTTCCAAAACATCTGTATTCCATACTGTATCTGTGCCGTTTTCGTGCTCCCACCGCACCATCAATTGTTCGCGACTGAGTGCCGGCTTTAAATTCATGCGTAGCGCCACTTTATGGCCTTTTATCAACGCTTGCACAGCTTTCCGGCTCACCCGAAATCCAATGGGCCCTTCTATACCCAAATCGGTAAAATGTACTTCTCCTTCTTCTGTCTGTTTTACGGTACCGTTTGCATGCAATTCCAAGGCTACATTGCGCAATTGAATCCCTTCCAAACGCCTGTCAAAAGATGCAGGCATAAGGGCCGTCAAAGAAGGAAAAATCGGTTCTATGCGGTGTCCCGCTTGCTCGGCAAAAGCGTATCCGTCGCCCGTAGAACCCGTTCCCGGATACGACATGCCGCCGGTAGCCACCACCACGCCGTCAGCCGCTATTTCCCTTTCCTCGGCTTGGGCCACCACCTCGGCCCCCAGTACCGACACCTTCTTGACCCGTACACCCACCACTTGCCTTTCAGCCTGCCCCTTGCCGCCACCTTGGCTCTCACCTACGTTCTCAGCCCGGATTTCGGTCAACTCCCCACCCATCACCAACCCCGTGACGGCCGTGTTGTACAACACCTCTACTCCCAATCCGTTCAACCACCGCACCAACGTGTCTATGACATCAAAAGCCCGTTCGCTGGCCGGGTAGACCCTGCTGCCGCGCTCCAATTTCGTAGGCAACCCAATGGAGTTGAAAAACGCCACCACATCTGCACTCGTAAATGCATAAAAAGCCGGTTTGAAATACCTGTTGACAGGATGTACATGCGGAGCAAAATCGTTCCACTCTTTCAGGTTCGTCAGATTGCATCGGCCTTTGCCCGTAATAGCTATTTTTCTACCTGGCTTGGGCATCTTTTCAATCAAGGTGACTTTGGCCCCTTGTTCTGCAGCCGTACCGGCCGCCACCATACCGGCCGCTCCGGCACCTATGACTACTATGTGTTTCATGGCGCAAAAGTACATGTTTTAACCCATTCTTTTGTAGATTTGTATGTATTGTAAATCAAAAGCCATGAAAAAAACTTTTCTGACCGTTTCCGCACTGTTGGTGCTACTTTTTTCTTTTGCCTGCAAACAAACGCCATCAGATGATTTGCCACGCATTGGAATAGCAGGCATAGCTATCGAATGCAGTACGTTTTCGCCGGCACAAACTACAGAAGACATGTTCCGAATAGCCAAAGGCGACGACCTATATAACAGATATCCGTTTTTGCATGAAGATTCGCTTCTGCGTCAAAAAGCCCACTGGTTGCCGGCCATGGTATCAGCAGCCACACCGGGAGGTATTGTTACAGCAGAAACATACGAATCTCTTCTGCAACAGACGTTAGAAGCTTTGGAAAAAAACAAACCCTATGATGCACTTTTTTTTGATATCCATGGAGCCATGAGTGTGGTAGGTCTGGACGATCCGGAAGGCGATTTCATCATCAAAGTACGCCAGGTCATAGGTTCTACACCCATTATTTCCACGTGTATGGACCTGCACGGCAACGTCAGCCACCGATTGGCAGAAAACACAGACCTGATTACCTGCTACCGTTTGGCTCCGCATGAAGACGCCATGGAATCCAAAGAACGTGCTGTAGCCAACTTGATAGAACGTTTGGAAACAGGCCGAGGTCGCCCCAAATACAAAGCCTGGGTAAAAGTCCCCATCTTGCTACCCGGAGAAAAGACAAGCACCCGAGTAGAACCGGCCAAATCGCTCTACGCCGGTGTGGCTCCCGTTGCATCCCTTAAAGGCGTTGTAGACGCCGGTATTTGGATTGGATATGCCTGGGCAGACGAGCCACGCAACCACGCCGTAGTCATGGTGGTGGGCGACAAAAAACACACCGTGAAACGCTCGGCAAAAAAACTGGCTCAGCATTTCTGGGACGTACGCCACCAATTTGAATTCATAGCTCCTACGGCTTCTTTGGAAGAATGTTTGGAAGCGGCTCTGCAGAGCGATAAAAAGCCTTTTATGATTAGCGATATGGGAGACAACCCTACGGCAGGAGGAGCCGGAGACGTCACATGGACATTGGCCCGTCTGCTGAAGCGTGAAGAATTCAAATCCCCTACCGGTCCCACCCTCATATACGCCTCCATTCCGGGTCCGGAAATGGTAGAAAAAGCCTTGGCAGCCGGTGTGGGAGCTCGCGTGCAAGCCCACGTAGGAGCCATAGTGGACGACAGATACCAAGGGCCTATCCTACTCAACGGTACGGTAACTTTCATACGAAAAAACCCCGTCAACACAGAAGTCGTTATCAAAACAGGGAGTATGTACGTGATTGTTACAGAAAAACGCAAACCGTACCACTATGAAAAAGATTTTGAAAACCTGGGCTTTGCACCCAGAGAAGCCGATATCATCATGATCAAAGTGGGCTACCTGCCCGTTAGCGTATACAACATGCGCGGAGACTGGATGATGGCCAACACGCGCGGCGGTGTGGACCAGAACCTCTTAGAATTGCCTTACAAGAGGATAGAAAGGCCTATGTATCCTTTAGATGAAGATATGCCGGATCCTGCATTGGAAGTTGTCTTTATTCCATAAAAAGATTATATCTTTGCAGTCCTTGCCTTCTTAGCTCAGCTGGTAGAGCAGCTCATTCGTAATGAGCAGGTCGCGGGTTCGAGTCCCGTGGAAGGCTCTAAAGAATAGGATGTTGTGCTTAAAACAGTAAAAGCTAGATTGCTGCGAATGACTATTATGGGCACATTCGTAGTCGTCTTCACAATTGCATTTCAATCCTGTCCGGGAAAACAACTTAGAAGATTCAAAACAAGTTATCCGGATCAATCCGGTTTTTCCGATAGTACTACAAATTACCTGTACGACCCCTTATACGCCAACAATTTTTGCATCATCCGTCGCGACGGAGAAAAAGTCTTATACTTAAAAAACCCCGTTACAGGTATAGAGACACAACAAGTTATCAAAAAGGCCAACCGCGTAGTTTGTCTTTCCTCCACACATATAGCCTACTTAGATGCCCTAAATGAAACGGGATCCATCGTAGGAGTTTCGGGACTGCCATACGTATACAACAAAAGAAAACTCAAAGCCATTGATGTAGGCTACGAATCAAGCATTGACTACGAAACACTTCTGCAATTGAACCCCGATGTGGTCTTTGCCTACAGCATACCGGGCCAAACAGCCGAGTACCTGGATAAAATCCGTCAATTGGGCCTTAACGTTGTGGAAATGACAGAGCATATGGAAAACCACCCTTTAGGAAAAGCCGAGTTCCTGGTTGCCTTTGCCGCTTTCTTCAACAAAGAAGAAATGGCAGCAGAAATCTTCACTTGCATAGATCAAGCCTACGAACACTTCTGCACCTTAGCCAAACAAGCCGCCTGTCTGGAGCACAAATCCCTCACCGCCACCACAACCACGACCACCGCCACCGCCACCACAACCACGAACACGAACACGAACACGAACACTGCACCCACTACGTCCGGTACCCCCGGAACCACTCCCAATGGCTCGGCACGCAAAAAACAAGAAGTTCCACGCGTAAAAGTACTCATCAACGCCCCTTACAAAGACATCTGGTACATTCCGGGCCAAGAAAGCCATCAAAACATTTTGATAGAAGACGCCGGAGGTCTGTTGTTGGGCTCCAAACCCGGTAACAAAACAACTGTCATCAGTACGGAACAAGCTTATTTGTACGCACTGGAAGCCGACTACTGGATTCACCCAAACCAATACACCCAGCTGTCAGAACTTCTTCATGCAGACCCACGATTTGCCGACTCTCCTGCTCTTGCAAACGAACGCATCTGGAACAACAACCTACGCACCACACCCGCCCACGGCAGCGATTATTTTGAATCGGGTGCCGTCAATCCCCATCTGATTTTGGCAGATCTCATAGCCATTTTCTACCCGGACGCGCTCCCCAACCACAAGTTCACCTACTACAGACAACTCAAATAGCACATATTTGTTAACTTTGCTACACGCAAAACAGCAAATATGAAAGGAATCATTTTGGCCGGAGGCTCCGGCACGCGTCTATACCCGATAACCATAGGTGTATCCAAACAACTGTTGCCGGTATACGACAAACCCATGATTTATTATCCATTATCTGTACTCATGTTGGCCGGAATCCGGGAAATCCTGGTCATTTCCACCCCTGCGGACCTACCCGGCTACGAACGCTTATTGGGTACAGGTGAACAATTTGGATTGGACATACAATATGCAGAACAACCTCAACCACAAGGCATAGCGCAAGCTTTTCTCATAGGCAGTCGTTTTATCGGCTCGGACGATGTTTGTCTTGTACTGGGTGACAACATCTTCTACGGCCAAAGCTTCGGAACCATGCTCCGGCAGGCTGCCCACTCCACAAGCCAAGGCTTTGCACACATTTTCGGCTACCCCATCAAAGAACCGCAGCGCTACGGCGTGGTAGAGGCCGATGCCCATGGCATCCCCGTTTCCATTGAAGAAAAACCGCAAAACCCACGCTCCAACCTGGCCGTCACCGGATTGTACTTCTATCCCAACAACGTGATACAAGTAGCCGCTGATGTACGCCCCTCGGCCCGAGGAGAATTGGAAATTACCAGCGTCAACGACCGGTACCTGCAAGAGCGCCGCCTACACCTAACTGTTTTGGGCCGAGGCTTTGCCTGGTTGGACACCGGTACGCACAGTTCCCTGGCCCAAGCCGGCAACTTTGTGGAAACCATCCAACAACGCCAAGGGCTGCTCATCGCTTGCCCGGAAGAAATCGCCTTCCACAACGGCTGGCG
>DUNA01000055.1 GCA_012839605.1 Bacteroidales bacterium | reverse complement strand
TCAACAAAGAGAAAATGTGGAAATACCACCCAGACAATATAAAAACAAACACAACCGGTTGGAACGCCCTTCCCGCAGGCTATGCCATCTTAGAGGGAGATACTTTTTCAGGATTTGGGCAAACTTCTTTCTGGTGGGCAGCTTGTTCTGATGGAGACATGGGGTATTACAGGCTTATACACTATGCAATGGACAGGTTTTCGTGTGCAACGGCAGACAAAAATGC
Organism: Bacteroidales bacterium; assembly: GCA_012839605.1. Taxonomy (GTDB): domain Bacteria; phylum Bacteroidota; class Bacteroidia; order Bacteroidales; family UBA932; genus DMER64. Next base: position 58,809 of record DUNA01000055.1, on the reverse strand, counting down.
AGTCTATGCATCTGTCAGATGCGTACGTAAACCTGATGAAGCAACGCAAACAGAATAACATGTCAAAATTCTTTTCGGCCAAGGATAAAAAAAGAATTAAAGCTGCTATAACGAATGCAGAGCTGGAAACGTCCGGAGACATACGAGTTCATATAGAAACGTACTGTCCCGCCTCTTCTTTGGAAAGAGCGGCGTTTGTTTTCAATCGCTTAAAGATGTACGAAACGAAAGACCGGAATTCCGTATTGATATACTTGGCCACTGAATCTAAGAAATTTGCTATTGTGGGAGATACGGGCATTCACGCTGTTGTGCCGGAAGGATATTGGGAGTCTGTCAAAACCCTTATGGCCAAATTTTTTGAAACAGGAGAGTTTGTAGAAGGCATTTGCAAAGCCGTTCAAGCAGTTGGAGAAAAAATGTCTGCTTTTTTTCCTTACCGGCCGGGAAGTATCAGTGAACTTCCTAATGAAGTATCTTTTGGAGAATGAAAAAATCTATTGTATTTGTTTTATCCCTTCTTATGTGGTCTGTTTGTACGGGACCGCTGCAGGCACAAGTTCCTGAGCGTCCTTCTGTACAACGTCTTGTAAATGATTTTTCCGGAATCTTTACGACGCATGAAATATACGAATTGGAAAGGGAACTGGTGGCTTTTGATAACGTTTCCGGTTCGCAGGTGTGCGTAGTAACTGTGCCTGATTTGGAAGGAGAAGAGATTTCCATGGCCGCATACCGTATTTTGTCGGAATGGGGTATAGGTTCTGCAAAAAACAACAACGGGGTTGTTGTTTTGTTGGAGCACAAGCCGGGAGACGCAGGTGGACGTGTGGCCATTTCTGTGGGCTACGGATTGGAAGGAGTTCTTACAGATGCCTTGTCCAAGCGCATTATCAGCGATCATATGATTCCCCATTTTAAGAACGGAGCCTACTTTCAAGGTGTTCAGGAAGGTGTGATGAAAATCATGGCGGCTGCGGAAGAAGAGTACAGTACAACGGCTGCTGACGACGACATTACGACTGCTGCCATTGTATTTGTAGCCGGTTTTATCAGTTTGCTCGTCTTTTTGTTGATTATTGTAATAGCCAATAAGAGAAAAGGGCCTACCAATCTGGGAGGCAACAACAAGAAAGGACCGGGCATGCTGGAATTGATGATTTTGGCCAATCTCTTGGGTGGGGGCAATCGAGGTTCTCGTTCCGGTGGAAGCTCAGGAGGTTTTGGATCAGGGGGTGGTTTTGGCGGAGGCGGCTTTGGAGGATTTGGTGGAGGTACCGGTGGAGGTGGAGGCGCTTCCGGAAGCTGGTAACCGGCTAAAAGCAGTCACAATCTTTTTTACCAAGGGATGACGGATGATATCACCCGTATCAAAACGTACGAAAGCAATACCTTTTATGCCTTTTAACAAATCCATGCAACGGGACAAACCGCTATCGCTTTTCTTCACCAAATCTATTTGACTTGTATCCCCTGTAATGATAAATTTTGCGTCTTTACCCATACGGGTAAGGAACATTTTCAATTGAGAAAGACTGGTGTTTTGTGCTTCGTCTAAAATAACACAAGCATGATCTAGCGTTCTTCCTCTCATATAGGCCAACGGTGCAATTTGAACGATTCCTTCTTGCATGAGCGCTTCCAATCTTTTTGACGGTATCATGTCCCGTAGCGCATCGTATAGAGGCTGCAAGTACGGATCTAATTTTTCTTTCATGTCGCCGGGTAGAAAGCCCAATTGTTCTCCTGCTTCCACAGCCGGTCTTGTAAGAATGATTCTGCGTACTTCTTTGTTCTTCCATGCTCTTACGGCCAAGGCAATGGCCGTATACGTTTTGCCTGTTCCGGCAGGGCCCTCTGCGAAAATCAAATCGTTTTTTTCATAAGCCTTTACCAAGATTTCTTGATTTTTAGTACGTGCTTTGATAAAATTGCCATTGATACCGTATACAAGTACATTGTCTTGTGTTGGAGATCCGCTTTCCGCTTGATTTACGGCACCTTGCAAAACAGATACAATACTGTCTTCTGTCAGGTGTTGTCTTTTTTCAGCCAGATGGACAAGGCTGTCCAGTTTTCTTTCAAAACGGGCAATGTCTTCCGGCGACCCTTGTACTTTCAGTTGTTCACCTCTGGCGATAATTTTCAATTGAGGGAATGCTTCCTTCAATAGAGGTAAAAACGGGTTGCCGGGTCCATAAAGCAGGGACGGATGGATGCTCTCCAAAATAAAGATTTTTTCGTTCATAAGGCGGATATCTTCTACGTTCAAAAATACCGAAAGAAGTTGTATTTATAGTTTTTCTAACAATATTAAGTGTCTTGGTAAGGAGTAAAGTATCTGCCGGGTTTGTTACAATGTTCCGGTATAAAGTTGGGTCAGATACGGGTAAAACGTGATACAGCATATGGTTTTTTGTTATGGGACGCCATGTCCATATGTATTCAAACCAAGGATATTCAATATGAACACCGCTTTCTGTTTTCACTATGTCAAAAGTCAATACCATGCCCATGCGTGGGATGATGTCTTGTTGATTGGAAATGAAATTGCCTAACGAATAAGCTACCAGAAAATCCATGTTTCCCAAGCTGTCTTTTTGTGATTCTATATTTTGCGGTACGTGCGGATGCGCTCCCACTACAGCCGTTACACCTTGTTTTTGCAACCAGTGGGCGTAAAAACGTTGTTTGATAGAAGGACGAAGCATGTATTCCACACCCCAGTGCATACAACACAAAATAGCATCTACTCCTACTTTGCGTACTTGGGCCAAATGCTCTTTTATGAGCGTTGTATCTATGCGGTTCATAGGAAATGTTGAGGCAGGGCGGTTGGATCCGTACGTGTAATTGAGAACAGCTATTCGCATTCCCCGTTTGTGGAGTATAAGCCAGGGATTTGTTGTGCCGCAGTGCTGTATTTCCAAAGAATCGTAAAGAGCTATTGTTTTGTAGGCTCCTTCGTCTCCTTTGTCAAGTATGTGGTTGTTGGCAGTAAGGAAGACATTGCCCCCTGCTTGTTTTATGGAGCGAGCCAAGGCGTTGGGAGAAGAAAACGAGGGGTAGCCTGAATACGGAGGTCCGCTGAACGAGGTCTCCATATTGATTAGGGCAAAATCTGCCTCTTTCAATCTGTCTTTTATATAAACAAAACACGTGTCGTATGAGTATCTGCCGTCGTCTTGTTTTGCAGATCTAATCTGGGCTCCGTGTTGCATAAGATCACCGGTAAAGCAAAAACGGACACGGCTTTGTTCTTGTGAAAAAAGATACGGAGGAGCCGCTATCAGCCAAAGGAAAAAAAGGTAGCGTGCTGTTTTCTTCATAACAGATAGGCAAGTTACCCTTTTTTTTACAGTTCCCGTTTTTTTCATGTATATTTGTGTAGTGATAATTATCTAATCTCTTTATTATGAAGAAAATATTCCCGTTACTCGTTGGGATCATGCTGCTGGGCAGTTTGAATTCCTGTGATTGGGTTCGTTCCAAACTGGGGATGCCCACATCTAAAGAATTGAGAGAAAAGCAAGAACAATTGATTAAAGATTCTTTGGAAAAAGTAGAGGCAGAAAAAGAAGCTGCTCGTTTGGAGCAGTTGCGTTTGGACTCTTTAGAGCAGATTGAAGCGCAGAAAAAAGCCCTGAAACGGTACCACGTGGTTTTAGGAAGTTTTATTATGGACAACAATGCTGCAAGAATGCTGCAGTCCATAGAAAAAGAAGGGTATACGCCTGTAAAAATATCGTTTAAAAATGGGTATTCTGTGATTTCTGCTTATCAGACCGACGTGTTGCACGATGCGTACAACAGGATGTATAAAATGTTTGCCTTGGACATTACTCCGTATGATGTCTGGGTATACGATACCAAACAAAATCTACATTTTTAATTTATGAAAAATACTGTTTTCACCCGGTTCCATAAGGAGCTGGGAGCCAAGATGGTACCCTTTGCGGGCTACAACATGCCTATAGAGTACAAGGGTATCAATGCAGAGCATATGCAGGTACGAGAAAATGCCGGAGTTTTTGATGTCAGCCACATGGGTGAATTTTGGATCAAAGGTCCCAGGGCTCTGGAATTTATTCAGTACGTTACTACAAACGACGCGTCCACTTTGCAAGATGGAAAAATACAGTACACGTGTTTTCCAAACGGAAAAGGCGGTATTGTAGATGATTTTCTTTTGTACAGAGTAGATGATCAGACGTATCTCTTAGTAGTAAACGCAGCCAATATTCAAAAAGATTGGGACCATTTGTGTCAATACGCCCCCAATTTTGGGATTACCCCGGGCAAAGAATTGTACGATGCCTCTGATGAAATGTGCCTATTGGCCGTTCAGGGACCCCATGCTATGAAGATTGTTCAAAAAATAACAGACTCCCCCATTTTGGACATGGAGTTCTATACGTTTAAAAAATGCAATGTAGCCGGAATTCCCAATGCGTTGTTATCTATTACAGGATATACAGGATCCGGGGGATGTGAAATTTACGTGTCTAACGAAGACGGGGAAAAACTGTGGAACGCTTTGTTTGAAGCCGGAAAAGAGTTTGATTTGCAGCCTGTTGGATTGGGTGCCAGAGATACATTGCGTTTGGAAATGGGATACTGTCTGTACGGAAACGATATAGACGACACGACCTCGCCTTTGGAAGCCGGTTTGGGATGGATTACAAAATTTTCTGAAGCCAAAGGAGATTTTATAGACAAAGCCTTCTTGCAAGAACAAAAAGAACAAGGAGTATCCAGAAAATTGACGGCCTTTACTATGGTAGACAGAGGGGTGCCCAGGCAAGGCTATCCCATTTGCACGGCTGATGGAAAAGAAATAGGTACCGTCACATCGGGCACCATGTCTCCGGCTTTGAAAATAGGCATTGGAATGGGCTATGTGGAAACGGCCTTTGCACCGGTAGGAACAGATCTTTATATACAAGTAAGGAATCGGATCCTCAAAGCAGTAGCGGTCCGGCCTCCTTTTTATAAACCTTGATGAAACGTTTTTTCATTTTGTTACTTAGTATCCTGAGCGTTGCACTTTTGCAGGCTCAGGATTCTTTTCAGAAGGCTTTGGAGAGCCATGTAAAAGCATTGACTTCGCAAAAGTACATGGGACGACTTGCCGGAACGCCTTCAGAAGCAGAGACAGCGTCATGGGTCTCGGCCCGTTTTAAAGAGAAAGGATTGGAGTTGCTCTATCCGGGTGGTTTCCAAGACTTTTCTTATGTAGATCCGACGACGGGCGATACGTTGTATTCACAAAATGTTGTAGCTGTCATTCCGGGATACGATCCCGTGCTAAGGGAAGAATATATTGTGGTAGGAGCGCATTACGACAACTTGGGAACATACACCATGCGCATCAACGGAAAAGATAGTTTGTGCATATATCCGGGAGCAGACGCCAACGCATCCGGAGTGGCGGCGTTGATAGAACTGGCCGGAGCAGCTCAAAGTCAGTATTTCATGTACAAAAGAAGTTTGCTGTTTGTTGCTTTTGGAGCGGGAGAAAGAGGCGGATTGGGTGCTTGGTATTTTATAAACAGAGCCTTTCCGCAGGCTTCCGTAAAATTGATGGTGAACTTGGACAGACTGGGACACATGTCTCATGAAAACACACCTGCAGTGTATTGCGGACAGCCCCATTACGAAAGAGAACATGTGCTTACAACTTTGGCAATGGAACCGTTTATGCCGCAAGTAGAAGTATACGGATCTGACTTTTTTTCTTCCAACCACCAGGCCTTTATGGAAAAAAACATTCCGGCTTGTTTGTTTACTACAGGATTACACCCATACCATCAAACATTGAGGGATACGCCCGATAGGTTGGATTTTGAAAAAATGGAAAGCTTTTGCAGGTATGTGTTTCAATTTCTATCGAAAACAGCCAACGGTCCGGAAGAGTTGCTCACTCCTGTAGAAAATACTTATACGGGAACAGGGGAACGAGTCTACAGTTATACAGAGGTAGATGTTCCGCCTACTTTTATGAAAGGCAACATTGAATTTTTCTTGGACAGTTGGGTTTATAAATACCAGCGGTATCCAAAAGAGGCCATCAGTCAAGGCATCAAAGGCCGGGTGATGGTTTCGTTTATCATAGAAAAAGACGGTACTGTAGCGCAGGTGGAAGTGGAACGTTCCGCTCATCCATTGCTGGACAAAGAAGCTTTGCGAGTCATTTCTGCTTCGCCCAAATGGAAAGCCGGGGAGAAAAGCAAACGGAAGGTGCCTGTAAAAATGACCATTCCTGTGTATTTTGAACTGGCTCCTATGCGGTGATTACGTTCTAAGCACTTCAAATCCGGCTCCATATACTCCGGAAACGCTGGCTTTGGAAAGGAATGCATTTTTATCTACTTCTTTCACAATTTTTGTCACAGCATTTACTTCTGTTCTTCTGACTATGATAAGGAGTACGTTTTGTTCGTTTTTGGTGTACCAACCTTGCGATGTCACAACAGTTACACCGCGTTGCAGTTCGTTGGAAATTCTGTCTGCTATTTCTTGGTATTTTGCACTGAAAATAAAAAATTGTACAGACCGTTTGGCACCGGACAACATCATATCTACTGTGTATCCAAACAATCCGATGATCAAATAGCCATACAGTACGGCTGCCAGCTTTAAGCCAACGGTTGGTTCGTCTGAAATGAAAAACAACGAGGCAATGATGACCAAGTCACAAGCCATCATAAAGCGTCCCGGTGATATGTTGCGGTATTTGCCTACAATTTGAGCCAAGATATCTGTTCCTCCTGTGCTTCCGCCTTGGGCGATGACCATTCCTATACCTACTCCGGATGCCGCCGCTCCCATAAGGGCCGATATGAGTTTTCCGTTGTCCAACGCCATGGCTTGAATCAGGTCTTGCGGTATAATAGCCGGTAAAAACTGGAAAGCCAACGTAGTAATACCAACACCAAAGATGGTCTTTATGCCAAACTTCCATCCTACGGTACGGAGCCCAATGATAATGAGGATTACATTAAAGGCAAAGAAGGAAACACTGATGGGCAGGTTGGTGGCATAGTATATAAGCGTTGAAATGCCTGCTACACCTCCGCCAACCAAATGGTTTGGAACAATAAACGTGGTCCACGCAGTTACGTAAATAAGGATTCCGAGTGTTATGAGCAAATATTCTTTTACGGCTTTCATACAACAAGGTTTATAATTTTACCGGGTACAACAACAATTCTTTTAATGAGAGATCCGCTCGTATATTTTTCTGTTCTTTCGTCTTTTAAAACGGCTTCTTCAATAGCTTCTTTTGTCAACTCTTTACTTAAGTTGATTTTAAAGCGCAATTTGCCGTTAACAGATACGGGGTATTCAAAGGCATCTTCTTTTGTATACTCCGGGTTGTATACCGGGAAGCATGCATGGGCTACAGACGATGTATTGCCTAGCAGAGACCACAGCTCTTCTGCAATATGAGGTGCATAAGAAGAAATGAGAACAACCAAAGGCTCCAGAATGCTTCTTTTACGGCACTGCAATTGAGTCAGTTCGTTTACAGCAATCATAAAAGCACTCACGGTGGTGTTGAATGAAAAATGTTCAATATCGTAGGCTACCTTCTGTATGAGTTGGTGTAACGTTTTCAATTCGGCAGCAGTTGGCTCTTCTTCCGCAACTGCAAAACGGTCTTCTTTATCAAAGTACAATTTCCAGAATTTTCTCAAAAAACGGTGTACTCCATCAATACCGTTCATGTCCCAAGGTTTTGATTGTTCCAATGGCCCCAGGAACATTTCGTACAGACGCAGGGTGTCTGCTCCATACTGAGAACAAATATCATCGGGATTTACTACGTTGAACATAGATTTGCTCATTTTTTCCACAGCCCAGCCACAGATGTACTCGTCATTTTCCAGTATGAAAGTGGCGTTTGCGTATTCCGGGTTCCACTGACGGAACGCTTCTATATCCAACTTGTCGTTTTCTACCATGTTGATATCTACATGGATTTCAGTAGTATCGTAATCATCTTTCAAGTTGTAGGAAACAAACGTATTGGTGTTTTTTATTCTGTAAACGAAGTTGGAACGTCCTTGGATCATGCCTTGGTTGACCAATTTTTCAAAGGGTTCGTCTTTGCAGATGTAGCCTAAATCAAATAAGAACTTGTTCCAAAATCTGGAATAAATAAGATGTCCGGTCGCGTGTTCTGTTCCACCAATATACAAGTCTACGTTTTGCCAATACGCATTGGCTTCTTCAGAGACTAACGCTTCTGTATTGTGTGGGTCCATGTATCTAAGAAAATAGGCAGAACTTCCGGCAAAACCGGGCATGGTACATGTTTCTATAGGAAAATCTTTATACTTCCAATTTGTAGCACCGGCCAAAGGAGGCTCTCCCGTTCCCGAAGGCTGATAGGAGTCTATATGAGGCAGCACCAAGGGCAATTCAGATTCGGGAAGAGGCCTGGCTATGTTGCCTTCATAATATATAGGGAACGGTTCACCCCAATATCTTTGCCGGGAAAAGATGGCATCTCTCAACCGGTAATTTGTTTTGCGAACCCCTAATTTGTCTTTTTCTATTTTTAGAAGTGCTGCTTCTATAGCTTGTGCAACTGTCATTCCGTTCATGAATCCGGAATTGCACATAATACCTTCTTTGGCATCAAAGCTTTCTTGGCTGATATCGCATCCCTCAATAAGCGGAATTATGGGCAAATCAAAATGTTTGGCAAACAAATAGTCTCTGCTATCGTGTGCCGGTACAGCCATAATGGCGCCCGTACCGTAGCCTGCCATTACGTATTCACTAATCCATATTGGCAGTTTTTCGCCTGTAAAAGGATGGGTAGCATAAGAGCCTGAAAAGACACCGGTGACGCGTTGTGTATCTGTCATGCGCTCTCTTTCTGTTTTCGTTTTTGCATAAGAAATGTAATCTGCAACTTGTTGTTGATTTTCTTTGGCTGTTAACTTTTCAGTCCATTCGCTTTCCGGTGCCAATACCATAAAGGTAACACCAAACAACGTGTCCGGACGAGTAGTAAAAACGGGCATTTCATAAATAACAGGGCCGTTGTTTACTTGAAAAACCATTTCAGCTCCTTCTGATCTTCCAATCCAGTTGCGTTGCATTTCTTTTAAAGAATCGGACCAAGCAAGCGTATCCAAACTATCTAAAAGCCTTTCTGCATAGGCGGATACTCGTAATTGCCATTGCTTCATTTCTTTTTGAATCACAGGGTGTCCTCCTCTTACGGAAAGACCGTCTTTTACTTCATCATTGGCCAGTACCGTTCCCAGGACAGGACACCAGTTGACAGAAGTTTCTCCAAGATACGCTATCCGATAGTACATGAGCACCTCTTCTTTTCTTGCTTCTGAATAGGTGTTCCAATCGTTTGCCGTAAATTCGTACGGACAGTGGTGAGCGGCTGCTACATGGGCATTCCCTCTTTCTTCAAACAATACCACAAGCTGTTCTATGGGTCTTGCCGTTTCTTTTTCCTTATCGTACCAATGGTCAAACATTTTCAAGAAAGCCCATTGTGTCCACTTGTAGTACTGTGGGTCGCACGTACGTATTTCCCTATCCCAATCGTAAGAAAAACCCAATTTATCCAATTGCTCCCTATACCGTTCTATATTTTGTTCCGTTGTTATTTGTGGCGGCTGCCCCGTCTGAATGGCATATTGTTCCGCCGGGAGCCCAAAGGCATCATAACCCATGGGGTGTAGCACGTTGTAACCTTTCAATCTTTTATAGCGGGCATAAATGTCGCTTGCAATGTACCCTAGGGGGTGTCCTACATGCAGACCTGCTCCCGATGGATAAGGGAACATATCCAACACATAGAATTTTGGTTTGTCAAGGTCTTCAACTACACGATACGTTTTGTGTTTTGCCCAATAGGATTGCCACTTCTCTTCAATCTTTGAAAAATTATATTCCATGCTATTCCGTACTTTTTAGAAAGCACAAAGTTAACAAAAACCCCATTACCACTGTTTTTTTTTACATACCAGGTTGTTAATTTTGGTTACAGACATAACCAAAATTGTTTTTATAATGTATTTTAGTTCTAACCTCATGGCTGCTATTGTTTATTTTGCAGCGTCTTTTACTTTGTTGGCAGCTGTCAACATAAAAAGAATTTTTCATTATTATCCATCACGCATTATGCGTTACCTTTTGTACTCTTTATGTTTACTAGGTGTTACATATTGCGTGCGACTTTTTATGATATATAAAGGAACAAATCTTTTATTCCTTTATAAGAAAGAGGATTATTTTTTACGTATAACTCTTTCTCGTCTGCCTTATTTGTGTATTATGGCGTCTTCTGAAGGATTAAAAGAGGCAAAGAAAATCTTGCTTAAGAAAAGTACCTTTCTTTTTATATCTGCTTTTCTTTTGTTTTTAGTTGTGAACCGGATGGTCAGCAAAGGCTTTTCGTTACATTTTTTTCCTTCTTCTGTTGTGTATGCATTGGCTTTCACAAGCATCTATTTTGGAGTGAAGCTTTTTAGAGCTATAGGCATGAACATGAGACTTCAGCACAATATTTGCCGCGATGAAAAGAAGTCTTACAGAAAAATTCTTGTGCTTTTGTGGCTTATGTCTTTGACTGCTTATATTTTCGTATATTTTAACATATACATTCCGGCGCATCTTTTCTTTATTGCATCCTTTGTCGTATACCTGCTGTTTTTGGTTGCAATTTTCTCTAAAATCATCACACGTCATACAGTAGGTGCCGGTGCAGAGATATTCATTTCAGACAAAAGCAATCCGGCTTGGGACACATTACAAAAAGCGAACGACTCTGTCAATTATGTGCATTATAACGTCTACAGAAGTATAATACAGTATGTAGAAACAGAGGAGCCTTACAAGTGTCCTTATTTTTCCAGACAAGATCTGGCCGCCGCTATAGGATCAAATATCACGTATGTTTCGCGTGCTTTGAATCAACATGCTAAAATGAGTTTTAAGCAATTTGTCAATTATTACAGAGTCAGATTCGCAAAAGAATATTTTAAGCAATTTCCACATTCTAGGTTGATAGAATTGTGTAACGTGGCCGGTTTTAGTTCACTCTCTTCTTTAAATCAAGCTTTTCAGTTGAACGAAGGGATGCCGCCGGGGGAATGGTGCAAAAAACAAAAAACCAATAACGACTAAGAACAGGAACATGATACAAACACTAAAAAAGAAAATGAAACAGTGTGCCCGAGGATGGCTTCTGACAAATCCTATATTGTTTATAAAAAAGGACGTAGCCTATCCGGACAATCCGCAAGACATCGTATTTAGAGTCAATCAACTGATGGTACAATATGAATACTATTTAGATTCTGACCTAACCATTGAGAAACTTTGCAGGGAAACAAATACGAACAGGTCTTATCTTTCTAGGGCTATAAAAAGAATGTACGGAACACATTTTTGCGATTGGGTGAATTTGTATAGAGTAGAGAAAGCAAAAGAGTATTTAAAAGAGCAAAAGACCGGTAAAATTGATTTGGAAGGCTTGGCGGAAAAGTGCGGATTCAATTCTGCCAGATCTTTTTCAAGGGTGTTTAAAAATAAGGAGCTGTGTACTCCACGGCAATACTACTTTATACAGAAAAGTATAAAGTATTAGGTAGGTGACGCTTCCTTATTGGTTGATTAATACTCGTCTTCGTTGAAGAAGAAATCTTCTTTACTGGGGTAATCGGGCCAGATGTCTTCAATGCTGTCGTAAACTTCTCCGTCATCTTCAAGTTCCGTCAGATTTTCAGTGACTTCCAGCGGAGCCCCGGAACGAGCAGCGTAATCAATCAGTTCGTCTTTTGTTGCAGGCCAGGGAGCGTCTTCAAGCTTAGATGCCAATTCAAGTGTCCAGTACATTGATAGAATGTTTGTTTTAAAAAAAGTGAACAAAGTTACACAAAAAAGTCTTCTTCGCAACCTGAATGTAGGGTAACAAGCCTTGCTAAGACAAAAAAGAAGTCTGAAAGACGGTTCAGGTACGCAAGTATTTCTGCGTAAACAACATCTGTGCCAAGGGTTACAGATAGTCGCTCCGTTTCCCTGCATACGGTACGAGTAATATGAATGATGGAGGACGTAGCCGGTTTGGAGGGAAGAATAAACGAATGCAAAGCAGGAAGCTGTGAGTCCATAGCGTCTATGGTTTTTTCAAGAGTTGCAACTGCCTCTGAAAAATAAGGAACAATATCTATTTTTTCTTTTGCAGATGCCAATAGGGCAGCTATGTGCATCAGATGATCTTGGATGGAATGCAGTATGGTATTGTATCTGTTTAAGGGTGCCGTTTTTGCAAACTCCGGCTGTGAACGAATAAGACCTACCCATGCAATCAGTTCGTCTGTTTTCCCATAGGCTACCACTTGAGGGTGGTTTTTTGAGACTTTTCTTCCATCGGCTAAAGAGGTAGTACCCATATCTCCTTTGCCCGTATATATTTTGCTCATGAATTACCTAAAATAGGATTTTCATTTATTTGGTCGCTTTCAATAAGTCCGTCTCTTAACCGTATGACACGTCTGGCATAGCGGGCTATGTCTTCCTCATGCGTCACTATAAGGACGGTATTTCCTTTGGCATATACTTGCTCAAAGAGTTCCATGATATCTAAAGACGTTTTTGTGTCTAAGTTTCCTGTAGGCTCATCTGCCAAAATAATAGACGGGTTGTTGACCATGGCTCGAGCAAGAGCAACCCTTTGTTTTTGCCCTCCTGACAGTTCGTTGGGTTTGTGGTCCATTCTGTCTTCAAGATCTACGCTTACTAGAGCTTTTTTTGCTTCCACTTCTCTTTCTTGCCTTGTAAGACCTGCATATATCAAAGGTAAGGCAACGTTGTTCAGAGCATTGTAACGTGGTAACAAATTGAATGATTGAAAGACAAATCCTATTTCTTTGTTTCTTATTTCTGCCAATTGGTCGTCTTTCATTTGGCTTACATCTGTACCGTTAAGGATATACGTTCCTTCTGTAGGGGTGTCAAGACAACCTAACAAGTTCATCAAAGTAGACTTCCCGGACCCGGAAGGTCCCATGATGGCTACGTACTCGTTCTTTCTTATCTCAATATCTACTCCGTTCAGGGCACGTACTTCCTGAGTCCCCATTTGGTAAATCTTTTTGATTCCCTCAACCTTGATGATTACTTCTTTTTCCATAGCTGCGAATGTACAAAAAAAATGATTAGTGTGGTACGACTGTTTTCTTTGACTTGTTGTATATCTAAAAGTTTAAGAGGCGGAGAGTTGTTTTTTTTGTAATTTTGCAACTCTTAAAGCTTTTGAATCATGACTCATTCGACAATAAAAAAACTGGAAGACCATTATAAGGAAATATTGGAATTGTTGGGGGAAGACCCGGATAGGGAAGGCTTGGTGAAGACGCCGGCAAGAGTAGTCAAAGCCATGCAATTTCTAACGAAGGGATACCAGGAAAATCCGGCGGATATTTTGAATTCGGCTCGTTTTACAGAAGAATATCAGCAGATGGTATTAGTAAAGGATATTGAAATGTATTCGCTTTGCGAACACCATATGCTCCCTTTTTATGGAAAGGCTCATGTGGCATATATCCCCAATGGCTTTATAACAGGAGTGAGTAAAATTGTAAGGGTAGTGGAAACGTACGCCAGAAGGTTGCAGGTTCAGGAGAGGTTGACGGTGCAAATACGTGATTGTATACAGGACACGCTCAATCCAATGGGGGTGGCCGTTGTAATAGAAGCCGAACACATGTGCATGCAAATACGAGGTGTGCAGAAACAGAATTCAAAATTGGTCACTTCTGCGTTTACGGGTGCTTTCTTAAAAGATGTACGAACAAGAGAAGAATTTATGCACCTTCTGCATTAATTTTTCCGGTCACGGGGTGTGCTTATTCCTAGCTGCTTGGCACGTTTTTCCATAAGAGCATAGGCTTCTTCATAGTTGTTGCCTATTTCACCATCCAGAATGGCGTCTTTGATGTAATCTTTGATCAGGCCTACTTCACGGCACGGGGGTAGATCATACGTTTCCATAATGATTTGTCCCGTTATGGGAGGCTGGAAGTTGCGTATGGCATCTTTTTCTTCTACTTCTTGTAATTTTTTATTGACCCACTCAAAATTTTCCAAATGACGTTTTACCGTTCTGGGGTTTTTTGATGTAATATCGGCTCGGCACAACAACATCAGGTCGTCTATATCCGGTCCTGCATCAAACAACAATCTGCGAATACCGGAATCACTCGTTTCATCTACAAGGGCTATAGGTCTTAAATGCAGCTGCACCAATTTCCTTACGTATTTCATTTCTTCTCCCATGGGCAAACGAAGCTTTCTGAAAATAGAAGGAATCATTTTGCTTCCAATAAAATCATGCCCATGAAACGTCCAGCCTGTATCCGGATCAAAGTGTTTGGTGGCCGGTTTTCCCACATCATGCAATAAAGCAGCCCAACGCAACCAAATGTTGTCGCTTTCCATGGCAACGTTGTCGAGTACTTGGAGTGTGTGGCTGAAATTTTCTTTATGGCCTTTTCCCTCCATTGTTTCAGCTCCTTTTAAAGCAGAGAGCCAAGGTAAAACTTGAGGCAACAGACCGCTTTTGTCTAAGAGATAAAAGCCGATGGAAGGCTTTTGAGAAGCGATGATTTTTTGGAGTTCGGCTGTAATTCTTTCTTGCGACACAATGTCCAATCTGTTTCTTTGTGACTTTATAGAAGTCATGGCTTTAGGATGAATAGCAAATTGCAATTGCGTGGCAAAGCGGATAGCCCGCATCATTCTAAGAGGATCGTCACTAAATGTTGTATTTGGATCCAAAGGAGTCCGTATGAGTTTGTCATTTAGGTCTTTCAAACCACCCAACGGGTCAATCAAAGCTCCGTAGTCTTCCTTTTGCAAACTAAAAGCCATGGCGTTGATAGTAAAATCGCGTCTGTTTCTGTCGTCCTCTAACGTACCGTCTTCAACTACGGGTTTACGAGAGTCGAAGGAATAAGATTCTTTACGCGCTCCGGCAAATTCTATCTCCATGCCTTTGTATCGCAACATGGCAGTTCCAAAATTTTTAAAAAGCGTTACTTTGACTTTTAGTACCTCTGCTATTTTTTTTGCCAAGTCCAATCCGTTTCCTTCAACAACAATATCTATATCTGTGGAAATTCTTCCCAAAAAATAATCCCTCACATAGCCGCCAATAACAAAAGCCCTTACCTTTTGCAATTCGGCTTGTTGCGATACGATCTTGAAAATGTCAGATGAGATTGGATTATTCATGGTGGGTATTGTTTAACAATTCCTCAAAAGGAGGTATGTTTTTCATAGGTTCGTAACGGTTCGTCTTCTTGTTAAATATCCAAAACAGAGTCGTTATCCCGTTGCTTATTAATAAATATGCGGCCCGTAGCGTTTCGTTATAGCGTCTGATTTGTTCAAGCACATTGTTGTTTAGGACAACAGCGGGTGCCTTGAATTCTGCGAGTATAAAAGGCAAGCCATTCCTGTTGTGTACCACCAAATCTGCTCTGTGTCCCAGGTGCTTGATAGGATATTCACATACCATAAGATGAAGCGGTATATCGCAAGCAGCATTCAGGTATTTTATTATATGCTGCCGTACTTCTTCTTCCGGCGTGCGGTCAACCCATTTTTTCCTAACTACACAATAAATCTGCGACGGACTGTTCATTGTGCAAATTTATGTAAATTTGTTGTATGGCTAAAATAAGCTACAAAGACACCTCCGCTACGTACGGGAGGATTTTAAAAGACTTGGAAGCAGGGAATTACAAGCCGTGTTATGTACTCATGGGAGAAGAACCTTTTTATGTAAACCAATTGGCTTCATATATTGCAGCCCATGCGTTGACAGAAGATGAAAAACCGTTTAATCAGATGGTGTTTTACGGGCAGGATGTTTCTGTGAACCAGATTATAGACAGCGCCAGAAGGTATCCTGTCATGGCCTCGCGTCAAGTCATATTGGTTAAAGAAGCGCAACAGCTCAAGCAACTTGATGGGCTGAGTGCATATGTAAAATCTATGAATCCCACTTGTGTTCTCGTACTCTGTTTTATGGGGAAATCCATAGATAAAAGAACGGAGTTTTGGAAGACGGCACAGAAACATTGCGAAGTGCTGGAGTCTGTTGCTCCACGTGATTACGAAATGCCGGATTGGATCATGCAATACATGAAGGGACGCCAAACAAATATTGAGCCTCAGGCGGCGCGGCTTTTGGCTGAATTTTTAGGAACAGATTTGCAACGTATGGCTATGGAGATAGATAAGCTTTTTGTGCTGGCTCCGGAAAACACATGGCTTGTTACTACAGACATGGTAGAGAAATCTGTGGGGATCAATAGGGACTTTAGTCCCTTTGTGCTGTTTGGTTACGTGTCCGAAGGGAACTTTTCCAAAGCACAACCCATTATTCAATATTTTGCAGAAAACGTCAAAAAGTATCCTCTTGTTATGCTCATCAGTCTTTTGTATACCCAGTTATCCAGAGTGCTGAAATTCCATACCATAAAAATGGAAAACCCTTCGTTATCGGACAAAGAGGTGGGTGTCAAAATGGGTATTTATTCCGGTTTTGTAGTAAAGGAAACGGCAAAGGCTGCTCGCTACTTTACGTTTGAGCGCACATTACATGCCATAAAAACCTTATACCATTACGACAGTTTGTACAAATCTTCTGAAAGAGGCAGTGCATCAGACGGAGAGTTGTTGATGGAAATGGTTTGTAGGATGATGGCCTGACTATTTCTTAAAGACGCGGTGTACGCGATGTGCTACAGAAGTAAGGATTTCGTAGGGGATGGTACCCAGAATTTCTGCCAATTCAAAAATAGTGGGATCTTCTCCAAAAATCGTTACCATGTCGCCGGGTTTTACGTCAATATCCGTTACATCCACCATACACATATCCATACAAACATTTCCGATAGTAGGGACTCTGTGACCGTGTACAGAGAAATGGGCTTTCCCGCCGCTCAGGTGTCTGTTCACTCCGTCTGCGTAACCAATAGCCAATGTGGCTATACGGGCCGGAGCGTCTTTTACCAATCCTGCTCTTACATAACCCACAGTCTCTCCCGGAGCCAATGTTTTTACTTGCAATACAGGTGTCCGCAAGAACGCTGTAGGTTTGAGCAAACTGTTGTCTATACACGACATACCGTACAGGCCAATCCCCAATCTTACCATATCGTACTCTGCCTCTTTGGCAAAGCGTTCAATACCGGGAGAATTGAGCAAATGCCGGAGTGGTTTGTAATCTAGTTGTTTGAGAAGGAAAGAGGACAAGTCTTCAAAGAGTGCCATTTGGAGCTTTGAATATTCGTCGTGTTCCGGAGCGGGAGAAGCAGCAAAATGTGAAAAAACAGAAGCAATTTGTACAGATTTTGCATTGGGTAAATAAGCCGCCAAATCTTCCAGCTCGTCCTTTTTAAATCCCAAACGGTGCATGCCCGTATCCAATTTGATATGTACGGGGTATGCTTTTTTCCCCAAAAGCTCTGCTTCTTTGACAAAACGCAAGAACGCTTCTGTGCAAGGCAAGCTAGGCTCTAAACCATGTTGTAGCAGCAAAGGGTACTCTTCCATGCCGGGAGACAACACGATAACAGGTAATTTTACACCTGCTTCTTTTATGGCTATGCCTTCCATGGAAGAGGCAACAGCTAGATAATCTACACCTATTTCTTCCAAAATGCGTGAAAATTCTCCGGTACCGTGTCCGTAACCGTTTGCTTTCACAAGAATGAGTATTTTCGTTTCTTCTTTCAAAAACGAGCGGAAATAACGCAAGTTGTGCTTGATGTTTGGGATATTAACTTCCAGGTGTGTAAATAGATTTTCTTTCATGGGTTGTTAAATTGTAGCAATGTCTGCATAAAGGTTCGTATATGTCTTTTTCTCCCAACTCCACCAGTCGGGTACTATCACTAAGTCTGTGAGAATATTGTGCCGGGTCCCCGCAGCGTACGCAGATGGCATGTACTTTAGTAATGTGTTCCGCTACGGCCATTAGGTGAGGCATGGGACCAAAGGGATTGCCTTGAAAATCCATATCCAATCCGGCTACAATGACTCGTATTCCATTGTTGGCCAGCAATTGGCACACACGCACCAGGTTTTGCTCAAAAAATTGGGCTTCATCAATAGCCACAACGTCTGCGTTGTTGGCCATAAGCAAAATGCTTTCTGCCGAATCTACAGGCGTAGAGGGTATGGAGTGTTGGTCATGAGATACTACTTCGTCTCCGGAGTAACGGCTATCGACACGTGGTTTGAAAATTTCCACCCTCTGATTGGCAAAGCGAGCTCTTTTGAGTCTTCGGATTAACTCTTCTGTTTTCCCGGAAAACATAGATCCGCAAATCACCTCTATTCTTCCACTTTTCTTTTGAGTTTCCAGAAACATACATTGGCTTTTTAAAAATGAATATCTATTCTGCCTGCATATACTCCTTGTGCTCCTGTCTGTACGACAACAACTTCTTTGCCGTCTAAATCTTTTTCAATCAAAGGTTCTTCAAGGAATGTATGCGAATGGCCTCCAATAATCAAATCAATATTTCTGGATTTTTCTGCCAACCGCACGTCTGTCTTCACTCCCAAATGTGTAAGACAGATAATCATATTGCAACCTTTCTTTTTCAGCAAAAGCGCCAACCGGTTGGCCGTTTCTATGGGGTCTTTGTAATGCATCTTTTTTAAGACTTCTCCCGATGTCAATCCGTTTAGATTGATGGTCAGTCCAATAATACCAATCTTTTTTGAATTTGTTTTATAAATGACATACGGTTTGACTATTCTTCTAAGAGGTCTGTAACGGATGTCGTAATTTGCACAAAGTGTGTGAAAATCAGCCATTTTTAATCTTCTTACCAAATCTTCCAGACCGTTGTCAAATTCATGATTCCCAAGAGTTGTAGCGTACAGTCCCATAGCATTCATAGCGTCTATTTCAACTTGTCCGTCAAACAAATTGAAGTAGGGTGTACCTTGATTGTAATCGCCGGCGTCCAAATAAAGCAAGTTGGGGTGTTCTTTTCTTGTTTCTTCCAAATAGCCTGATAGACTGAGCAAACCTCCTGCACCTGCGTTACGTCCCGTAGTAAAAGGTTCTATTTGGCTGTGAAAATCATTCGTGTGGATTATTACCAAGTCCTGAGCAAATGCGGGAAAGATGAAAATCAAAAACAACAAGGTTGTTAAGATGTGTGCGGGGTGTTTTTTCATGATGCATTGTCTTTTTGGATAACGACTACACGTTTGTCTGTTTTGGCCGGAATGGGTTCTCCTTTTTCATAAAAGGCAGTAATGTACTGCAGCATAACATCTCTTAGCGTAATGCCGGAATAATCCGTGCCTGTATTCTTAGAAAGAACAGTCATTCTGTCGCCTCCGCCCAGTAGAAAATCAATAGTAGCTATGTGGTATGTTCTTTTTTCATCCACAGGGTGGCCGTTGATGAGCAATTCTTTTACTTTGCCTTCTTCAATAACCAATTGTACACCGGCCAAAGCTTCTACTCGGCTCAACGCCATGTGTTCAAACAATTCCAGAACGTGCTCCCCTTTTAATGAAACAAGTACAAGTGCATTTTCAAATGGGAAGGCTGCGTATACGTAATAGAGGGTAAGGTCTCCTTTTGGGAAAAATGTCCGGATTCCTCCAAAATTTGTAAGGGCAAAGTCTACTTTATCCGTACCGTAATGCCTTTTGGCTATAGCCAGTAAAGCATCGGCCGCCATATTGGATAGAGGACTCTCCGGTGCATAGGAGTACATGGTTTGTGTGGTATACCCAACCACTTTGTTCATTTTCACATGCAGCTGAGGACTGTACGTGTTTATAATGTTGACAATGCTTTCGGATGCTTTGTGACTGTATTCCGTGGTGTCCATCCATACCCGTTGCGCTTTGATGGTTTGGGCACCCAAAACAGTAAGTCCAAGCCCTACAAGGCAGATGGCGGTCAATATGTATTTTCTCATCAGTTTTTGTATCTCATCCATTTCCAAAGCTCTTTCCACGTTATTTTTTTCCCGTACATGAGGATGCCCACTCTGTATATTTTGGCAGAAAAATGTACGATAGTTATAAAAGTAAGAAACAGCAGTGCAAGTGATGTTAACAACTGCCAAAGCGGTACACTTCCAAAGGGAAGGCGTGCCAGCATAATCATAGGTGAAGTAAAAGGTATGATAGAGGCCCAGATGGACAGACTGCTGTCCGGGTGCTGGAACGTATGCATCATGATGAAAAGTCCCAAAATAAGGGGGATGGTTATGGGCAACTGGAATTGTTGTGTGTCTGTTTCCGCATCGGATACAGATCCTATGGCTGCAAACATAGAGGCATACATGAGGTATCCGCCAATGAAATACAAGCAGAAACTCAATACAAATTGTCCTATTTGTAATTGTGACAACGTATTAGCAATGCCCGTAAACATACCGTCTCCTGTATCCAGTGCCGCAATGGCGCCGGAAATGCCTCCTTGCATCTGAGGGGCAACTTGTCCCATTTCCGCTATCGTACCCGATCCTATTGCAGCCATGACAATAAGGAAGATAATGGCTGTCAGCACAATCCACAATAAGAATTGTAGTAAAGCCACGAAAGCTACTCCAATGATTTTCCCTAGCATGAGCTCTACCGGTTTGACGGAAGAGATAATGACCTCTACTATTCTGTTTGTTTTTTCTTCAATCACACCCCTAATGACCATAGAACCGTACATAAATATGAACATGTAGATGAGGAAACTGCTCAAATAGGCTATGGCCATATATACTTCTGTAATGATTTCTTTCTCTTCTCCCTCTTCTGTCCATGTAAATGTTTTTACAGGAATGGAAGTTTTGATGTCTTCAATAATTTCTTGCAGCTGGGGGATATTGTATGAAGCCAACTTGCGGTTTTCAACTTCTCTGCTGATTTGGCCTGACACATACCTTTGTATATCTGAATCAATTTGTCCCGTACTGTACATTTTGATTTCCGGGATGCTGTTCTCTTTGTAATCGATTACGCAAACTGCATGAAGATTGCCTGCATCGAACGTCTGTTTGATTTTATCCAGATCGCCTGTCTCTCGGAAGCGGAAACGAAAATACGTTTGATCTTCTAATACAGATTGGCCTATTCCTGTTGGGTCCAGCACTTCCACAATTTTTTCCCTTGTGTCTTTCACAGTGGCCATAATCATAGGTACCGTAATGATGGCCGCCATAAATAAAGGAGTTAAAAAAGTAGCTATAAGGAACGATTTTTTCCTCACACGAATGATGAATTCTCTTCTGACAATCAGATTGATTTTCTTAAAATTCATGTATTTCCCTCCTTTTTATGAACCAGTTTGATGAAGATGTCGCGCATACTGGGAATAATTTCACTGACACCTATAATGCTTACGTGTGGAAAGAGGTGTTCCAGAATTTGATTGGTGCTGTATCCTTCTTTCGGTTCAATGACGGTTTGAAACAAATCGTCTTTTGTACCGTTAGAAATGATAGAAAATGGAGCATCAGCAGATGTGCTTTCCGAGAACGGTTCCGATGCGCGGTAAAGGATTTCAAGATGGTTGTCGCCATGAATTCGTTTGATGTCCTGCAATTCGCCGGAAACAATCAAACGTGCGTTGTCTATAAGAGCTATGGAATCACACATTTCTTCTACAGACTCCATATTGTGAGTAGACAAGACAATGGACGTGCCTTCCTCTTTGAGTCTGATGATTTCTTTTCTTATAAGTTCCACGTTAATGGGATCAAAACCACTGAAAGGTTCGTCTAGAATCAGCAACTTGGGGTTGTGCATTACCGTTGTGACAAACTGCACCTTTTGTGCCATGCCTTTAGAAAGTTCAGTAATTTTTTTATTCCACCAAGCCTGTATTTCAAATCGGATAAACCAAGCTTTCAGGCTGGACAAGGCATCTGAATGGGACATGCCTTTGAGTTTGGCAAGGTACATGGCTTGGTCTCCAATTTTCATTTTTTTATACAGCCCTCTTTCTTCAGGTAAGTATCCTATTTTGAAAACGTCGTTAGCCTCTAAAGGCTGTCCATCAAAAAAAACGCTTCCTGAATCGGGAGCTGTAATCTGATTGACAATTCTTAGCAATGTGGTTTTTCCGGCTCCGTTAGGTCCTAAAAGTCCAAATATTTTTCCTTTTGGGATGTCTATGCTGACTCTATCCAGAGCCAAGTGTCCTTCAAAGGCCTTGACCACATTTTTAGTAGATAGAATATTCATAAAACAAAGATAGACAAATCCTGTTTAATGCAGATACCAACTTATCCGGCGGGCTTGTTCTTTTGTGAGAATTCCGTGCTCAACCAAATGATGCATGGAACACGAATCGGGGTGGGATACTTCTCTGTACAGGATTATGCACCGGGCTAAATATTTTCCAATATACAGGTGGTTGGCCAATTGTGCTTCTGTAGCTGTTTTTAGATCTGTTTTTAATATGAGTGTGGAATCTGCAAAAACCTTGTCTGAAAATCCGTCCAACCGTTCTTTGTCAAAGCCTTTTATTTCTAAAAGTTGCTCAGGAATGGCAAAGCCGCCCAGTCGTTTTCTGTATTCCAGAATCTTTTGTGCGTAATAAGGTCCAATACCGTAAAGGGATAAAAGGTCCAAACTATCTGCTGTATTGAGTTCAATTTTTAAGGGAGTATGCGGCCGGTACGACTCTGTT
This sequence comes from Bacteroidales bacterium, assembly GCA_012839605.1. Classification (GTDB taxonomy): domain Bacteria; phylum Bacteroidota; class Bacteroidia; order Bacteroidales; family UBA932; genus DMER64. The sequence goes on along the minus strand of DUNA01000055.1, from coordinate 36,089 downwards.
TTAACCGGAACAGCGGAGGAGTCTGCTTTGGCACGTTTGTGGGTATCGCGTACAGGCAAGGTGTTTTTTTTGGGCAAAGGAGCAATTGTTTGCGACGAATTGTTATGGAAGATCGTATCGCTTATTTCATGTGCCCATTCTGTGTGCCATGTAGTAGCCGGTTGTTTTACAAACAATCTTAGAAGCAGCAAAATAAGAATCCCTGCTATACCGGTGGCGTGAACAATGTACTTGTGTTTGTTTTTATTGTTTTGTCTTTTCATCCCTTCCTTTTCCTTTCAGCACAATAACTATTTCTCCTTTTGGCGGATGTTCTTCAAACCATGTACAGAGCTCTCTTAGAGAACCTCTTACGGTTTCTTCATAGATTTTTGTCAATTCTCTGCAAACAACGGCCGGGCGATCTTCCCCAAGCACGTCTGACAACTGTCCCAATGTTTTTAGCAACCGGTGCGGTGACTCGTAGAGAATTACAGTTCGTGTTTCTGTGGCTAACGATTCCAAGCGTGCCTTTCTTCCTTTTTTTAAAGGCAGAAACCCTTCAAAACAAAACCGGTCCGAGGGAAAACCACTGTTTATCAAAGCCGGAATGAGCGCCGTGGGACCGGGAAGACATTCTACTTGTATACCTGCAGCTATACAAGCTCTTATCAGAAGAAATCCAGGGTCCGATATGCCAGGCGTACCGGCATCGCTTATAAGCGCCACTTGTTTTCCTTCTCCAATGGTTTTAATGAGGGTGTCTACTTGGTTGTGTTCGTTAAATGTGTGGTAAGATTGCCTATGGGTGGTAATGTTGTATTTTTTTAAAAGAATACCGCTCGTACGTGTGTCTTCTGCTAGAATAAGGTCTGATTGCTTGAGCACATCCAAAGCCCTTAGCGTTATATCTTCCAAATTCCCAATGGGTGTGGGCACTATGATGAGTTTAGAACACATGCTTTAATTGCGATAAAAATTTCTGCACAGCCGGTGAAGACAACTCCCAGGAGGGAAAGTGGGTCCCCAGGTAATCTTCTGCTTGTTGCAGTCTATCAAATGATTGCAAGCGGGAAAGGGTGGAATCGTAAAGCTCTCTGTTGTCAGAAAAAAGAACCTTTAAATATAAAAGTCTATCATTCAGTGGAATAATATCGTTTAAGGGCCCGCTGTTTTTGTATTTGGCTAAAGAGTCTGCAACGGTGGGTCTGTTGGCCATAGGAGCAAACAAGTCGCCAACAATTTCCGGTTCTTTTTCCGGTTTTGTCTCCAACTCAAAGGCAGGCTCCGGCTCGGCAACGGCTTCAGGTTCAGCAACAGGTTCGGCAACAGGCTCGGCAACAAGCTCGGCAACAGGTTCAGGCTCAAATTCTGGCATAGCTACTGCTACAGCAGCAGGTTCAGGTCCGGCAACAGGCTCGGCTTCAAGTTCGGTTGTTGCGCCTTTGTAAAGGGCGTCAATTCTCTGTTCCAATTCTCTGAGCAGTTCCTTTAATTGGTTGTATTCTTTTTCGTTCACAGAGTAAAAATACGTTTTTTTAGGGTTATTGTGGAATAAAACGGTAGACAATTTCTCCGGGCTGTAGAGGAGGTGCTTGTTCAGACGCTGTAAAGCGGCTGAGACCTGCTGCTCGCAAGGCAAACTCTTGCAGACACCTATCTTGCGAAGAGAAATCTTGCACAATCGCCACTCTTTTCACAATGCCACTTCTGTCTACTTGTATGGCTACGGTCACGTCGCCACCTCCCAAACATTTGTATACTGGAATAGGTAATTTAATAGCTTTTCTTCCTTCCAGGGAGTATTCCAGTACGGCGGGACCTGTATAAGGTTTTGCTTTTTCTTCTTTCTCGTCTTTTTTGTTCGCTACCGGAACTTCCGGTCCGGTTTGTTCTTCTATTTCTCTTCTGGCAGCATCCAGGCGTTTTTGCAACTCTTCCGCTTCTTTATAGACTTCTGCAGGGTCTTTGTGGCGATCGTCCCTAAGCATTCTGTTTCTTTGGGTGGCATCTACCGCAACATTTCTTGTTTGTCTTTGAATTTCAGAGATGAGTTCATCCAACCCTTCGCTGATTTCTGCTCTCATCTGTTCTTTGCGTTGTTCTTCCTCCCATTTTTCTTGTTGGCTGAAATCCAAAACAAAAGACGACTCTTTTCTTACCAAAGAGGAAATCTGAGCAGACAAAATAACGATCAACGCCACCAAATGTACAATGACGGTCAGATAAACACCTGTCTTTGTTTCTTTCTTCATTACCCAAATAGTTACCGGGTGCGCAACACTTGCTCTATGGCAGATATGAGCATCTTGATGGCCACTTTGTTATGGCCACCTTGCGGAATAATGATATCTGCGTAACGCTTGGTAGGCTCTATGAATTGCAAATGCATAGGTTTTACCGTTTTCTCATATCTTTCCAACACTTTATTTACAGAGCGTCCTCTTTCTACAATATCTCTTGATATAACACGAGAGAGTCTGTCATCCGGATCTGCATCTACATACACTTTCATGTCAAGACAGTCTCTTAGGGGAGGGTCTGTAAAAATAAGAATCCCTTCCACAATAATGACGCGCGTAGGTTTTATATGGATGGTTTCTTGAGACCGTGTACATGTTATATAAGAATATATAGGCTGTTCTATAGGATGTCCGGTTTTAAGAAAGTTCAAATGTTTCACCATCAATTCCCAGTCTATGGATTGGGGATGGTCAAAATTTAATTCTTGTCTTTTGTCCAACGGAAGATGGGAATTGTCCTTGTAATAGGAATCTTGCGGTATTACAGTAACTTGAGTCTTGTCAAGGCTTTCTAAGATTTTGTTTACTACCGTTGTTTTTCCGGAACCGGTACCTCCGGCAATGCCAATGACCAACATAATTTAAAACTCTGCAGATTTTGGTGTTCTGGGAAAAGGAATAACATCTCTGATGTTAGCCATACCTGTGATAAACAGAAGCAATCGTTCAAATCCCAATCCAAATCCTGAGTGAGGAGCCGTTCCAAAACGTCTCGTATCCAGGTACCATTGTAAATTTTCTTCCGATTGGTCCATTTCTTTAATGCGGCGTCTGAGGGTTTCATAGTCTGCTTCTCTTTGAGAACCTCCAATGATTTCCCCAATTTTTGGGAACAAGACGTCCATGGCTCTGACGGTTTTTCCGTCTTCGTTTTCTTTCATATAAAACGCCTTGATTTCTTTAGGGTAGTCTGTTACAATGACGGGACGTTGAAAATGTTTTTCCACAAGGTATCTTTCGTGCTCGCTTTGCAAATCCACGCCCCACGATACCGGGAATTCAAAATTTTGCCCGCTTTCTAGTAGGATATCTACAGCTTCTGTATAGGTAATTCTGGCGAATGCCGTTTTGCACACGCCTTCCAATCTGTTGATGATGTCTTTATCAATCATCTTGTTGAGAAATTGCAGGTCTCTGTTGCAATTCTCCAAGGCGTAGCGGACCAAATATTTGATGAAATCTTCTGCCAGGTCCATGTTTTCATGGATGTCGTAAAAGGCTATTTCCGGTTCAATCATCCAAAATTCGGCAAGATGCCTTGGTGTATTGCTGTTCTCTGCACGGAAAGTAGGGCCAAACGTGTACACTTCTCCCAAAGCCATAGCTCCCAGCTCTCCTTCCAATTGGCCGCTTACGGTTAGACTCGTGAGCTTTCCAAAGAAATCTTGCGTATAATCTATGCCGCCGTCTTTCTTTTTGGGTGGATTTTCCAAATCTAAGGTAGTCACTTGAAACATGGCACCGGCACCTTCGCAGTCAGAGGCCGTTATAATAGGTGTATGTATATATACAAAGCCTTTGTCGTTAAAGTATTTATGAATGGCATAGGCCATGGCATGACGGATTCTGAATATGCAACCAAACGTATTGGTACGCGGCCGCAGGTGGGCAATTTCTCTGAGAAATTCCATACTGTGTCCTTTTTTTTGCAAAGGATAAGACTGCGGGTCTGCCGTGCCGTATATTTCGATCTCTTGTGCTTCTATTTCAACAGATTGCCCTGCCCCCGGGGATGCCACAAGCATGCCTTTAGCCCTTATACAGGCTCCGGTAGTAATGGGACGCAGTTGGTCTTCTGTGAAAACCTTCATATCACATACTATCTGGACGTTATCAACTGTAGAGCCGTCGTTCAGAGCTATAAAGGTGATGTTTTTGATGTCTCTTTTTGTACGTACCCACCCTTTCACTTGCACAGGGATACCGGCTTGCAGTTGCAGCACTTCTTTAATTTTTGTACGTGATTTTGTCATAATCAATATCTGTAAAAATGTGGTTTATAAGGTCCTTCATTAGGATAACCAATATATTTTGCTTGTTTGTCTGTCATAGTCGTGAGTTCAACACCCAAATAGTCCAGGTGCAATCGTGCCACTTCCTCGTCCAGTTTTTTAGGGAGCAGGTAGACTCCCGTTTCATGAGGTTCGCTCCATAGGCTTATTTGTGCCAATACTTGGTTTGTAAAAGAGGTGCTCATGACAAAGGAGGGGTGTCCTGTGGCGCATCCTAAGTTCACGAGCCTGCCTTCTGCTAGAAGCAAGATGGAATGTCCGTCCGGGAATGTGAATTGGTCTACTTGCGGTTTTATGGTGGTGCGTTTTATGCCGGGGTAGGCTAGCAATGCATCTACTTGAATTTCGTTGTCAAAATGGCCGATATTGCATACAATGGAATTGTCCCTCATGGCTGCCATGTGCTCAACGGTAATGACATCGCAATTTCCCGTTGCTGTAACAAAAATCCGTCCTTCTTCCAGACAGTTTTCCAATCTGCGTACTTCAAAGCCTTCTACAGAAGCTTGCAACGCACAAATGGGGTCTACTTCTGTGACGAGGACTCGAGCTCCGTAAGAGCGCATACTTCTGGCACAGCCTTTTCCGACGTCTCCGTATCCGCATACAACGACTACTTTTCCACCAATCATTACATCTGTGGCTCGTTTGAGTCCGTCTGCCAAAGATTCTTGGCATCCGTACAAATTGTCAAATTTGGATTTTGTAACGGAATCGTTTACGTTGATGGCCGGAAAGAGCAACTCTTCTTTTTCAAACATCTGGTAAAGCCTGTGTACTCCCGTAGTCGTTTCTTCACTTACTCCTTTGATCTGTGCAGCCATCCGTGTCCAAAAACCGGGATCTTCTTGCAATTTCTGCCTTAAGATAGCAGCTATGGCTCTCTCTTCCGCGTTGTTTGTGAGCTTGTCTAATGTAGAAGGATCTTTTTCTGCCTGAACGCCTTTGTGAACCAATAAAGTCGCATCCCCGCCGTCATCCACAATCAAATGAGGTCCCATGCCTTTCGGGAAAGAAAGAGCTTGCAAAGCAGTCCACCAATATTCTTCTATGGTTTCTCCTTTCCAGGCAAATACAGGAATTCCGGCAGCGGCTATAGCGGCTGCGGCATGGTCTTGAGTAGAAAAGATATTGCAAGAAGCCCATCTTACATCTGCACCCAGTTCTTTGAGTGTTTCTATAAGCACAGCCGTTTGAATGGTCATATGAAGACTTCCGGTGATTCTGGCACCTTTCAAAGGTTGTTTGCCTTTGTAGCGGGTACGCAGCGCCATAAGTCCGGGCATTTCCTGTTCCGCCAGCTCAATTTCTTTCCTGCCAAAATCAGCCAATCCCAAGTCTTTTATCTTATAATCCATATGGTTTTATTTTTTGCAAAAATACTAAAAACCTAAGACATTCTTGAGGCTCATATACCCAGATGCGCTTATTCGTACCGACGTTCCGTTTGTCAGGTGGACGTATTGTTGCTGGCCACAACGTTCTATTCGGCTTATTTTGCCGATGTTAACAATAAAAGAGCGGTGTACCCTCACATATTGCGATGGAGGTAGTATTTCTTGCATCTTTTTCATGGTTTCTTCTTTAAGCCAGAAACCGTCCGATGTAACTATTCTTATATAATCTCCCTCGGCTTGAATGAGTATCAAGTCTGTTAGAGGAATGACTTTCAAACTGCTTCCGGAACGGACTAGGATATGTTCCGGGTACGGTCCTTCGGGAGTGTTGTTCGATGGTTGTTCGGGTATTACCGATGTCTGTTCGGTATCTTCTTTTTGACTCCTTTCCCGGTACAAGAAAACCAAACACAGCAAGGCGATGAAAAGCAGTCGCATGGGATAGAGGGGAAGGTACAGTTTGAAAATATCTGTAGGAAACAAAAGCGATAGAGCCAATAGAGGTATACCGGAAGTACCTATGAAAAAAAGCAAATACCGCACAGCTTCCGGCATGCCGTATCTTTTCATTTTCCAGGTAAAAAAGCCGAGGAGAGAGAGGGAGGCAGCTAATGCCAGCGCATCTGCCCATAAGATCGGAAGAGGCAAAGAAAGCAGTAGACCCGGTAAAAAAGAAACCGGAAATGCCAGTAAAATCAAGGCGCTTCCGCTTACTATTCGGGTATATTTACTTGAGTTCTGCACCTCCAAAAACACATTCTACTTTAATGATCAATCGGGAGTGGGTATCTGTCTTGTCTACATACGGCCGGTTGTCCTTGAAGCCGCCAAATACACAGTTGCTTTGTACTTCAACGTTCCAATGGGGAGGAACCAGCAAAGTGGCACCTCCAAATACAGTAGATAGGTGCAAAACGGAAACTCCTTCCTGCAATTCGGCTTTGCGCAGGTCTAGTGTCAAGCCTCCAAAGACAGTTTCAATCTTACCTCCGCGGAATATCGGTTCAAGGAATACGTTATCGGCCCCTCTGAAAACCAGAGAGTAATACACTTTCCCGTTTTCACTTCTGCTGGTGAATTTTGAAAATTCCTTATGGTTGTGGCTTGAATTTTGGCCTCGGTTTGTGATTCCGGAACGAACGAAAATGAGAATACCTAGAGCGATTAGTATGATGGGCCACATGGTTGCCCAAGAAACCCAGGAGAAACAACCCCAATCTGAAAAAATTGGAAGGAATTTAAGCCTGGGCAATAGGAAAACACCTCCTATGAATAACAATACTAAGCCTTGGGTAGTTTGTTTTCTGGTTAGCAAATATACACCAATAGCTACCACGATCATTTGCCACGACAGTACAATGTTTTTTACTCCTGAAGAAATCAAACCTGTGTAATGGAGCAGCAAAATCAGCCCCACTATCATAAAAGCCACCCCAATAAACAGGCCTCCGGAGCGGGGGCCCTCATTTCTATGTTCTATGGGATCTCTGTAGTCCCCGTTGTCTAAAATTTCCATTTGAATACTATTTTATTGTTTGAAAACAAACATACGGCTACATGTACAATCGTACAAAAGATCTCCGACGAACATAGGAATACAACCCGATGAATACCTCTTTTTATGCGTTAAAAGGGTACGCCCATGGCTTCCAGAATTTTCTTGGGGATATCTGTATTGTCTATTCTTCCTCCAAACAATTGGCTGCGTGTGCCCATGGCATATACAGGTACAGGTATACCGGTATGGGAAGAGGTGGTCCATCCCACTCTTGCCTTGCGGTTCATTTCTTCAATTTTCTCCACTTCTTTCTTTTTGCCGTCGGCCAGCAGTTTGTCTTTAGAAGCCGTTTGTTCTTCCAATTGGTCAAAGTGCATGGTATAACGTTTTTCCCATCCCAAAGACAAGCCGCCTGTTTCGTGGTCTGCCGTAACCACAATCAATGTTTCGTTCGGATGTTTTTCAGCAAAGGCCACAGCTATTTGGACGGCCAGGTCCATATCTATTGTTTCAAGAATGGTGGTAAGGGCGTCGTTTGCGTGACAGGACCAGTCAATACGTCCGCCTTCGCTCATCAAGAAGAAGCCTTCTTCATTATCCAAAAATTCAATAGCCGCACGGATGATGTCTGCATGCGTCATATCTTCTTCGTCGCGGTCAATAGCAAACGGAACGGCTTCCAGGTACTTTTTGTCTTTGTTTTGCAGCAGTACCATTTTTTCTGCGTCCTTTAATTCCTCAAATTCCTCCATGCCGTATGCAAACGTATAGCCGGCTTCTTCAATGATGGGAATCACGTGGGGTTTGTCTTTTTCTTTTCCTTCCGGTTGGATAAAGCCGCCGCCGCCAAAGAAATCAAAATTGGTTTCTGCCAGTTGTAAGGATATGTCATAATAATCAGACCTGGACGGTACGCTTGCGTAAAAAGCGGCAGGGGTAGCGTGGTCTATAGTGACCGTAGAGGTAACACCTACTTTGAATCCCGCTTCTTTGATTTTATAAGTCAGGGCTTGTATGGGGAGCGTATCGGGAGTCATACCCAGCATGCCGTTTTTTGTTTTTTCACCGGTAGCCAATGCCGTGCCGGCTGCAGAAGAGCATGTGATGATGTTGCTGGCACTATGTGTAGTTGCCGTTCCCAATACGGGAAATTCCGAAAAACTGAGAGGAACGGAGCCGATATCACCGTTTTGGTCTGCCAGCCAGACTTCTGCCAGGGAAACCTGGGCCAGTCCCATTCCGTCGCCAATGAAGTAAAACACATATTTTGCTTGCGGTTGCTGTTGTTGGCAACTTGCAAATAAGACTGCGATGGTAAGAATTGTAAATAAACGTTTCATGTGAAATAAATAAGTTGGTTTCAATGCAAAGGTAAAAAAAAAGACCGACCGGTCATGTTTCCGGTCGGTCGTCTTTATGTACTGTATTTATCAGAAATAGGTCTTCTCTGCTTTTCTGCGCGTGGAATACATAATCCTAAGTGCAGAACAACGGCGTAACTCCTGTTTCACATCTGTTACAATACCCATACGAACGTTCTCATCTACTTTTAAGGCAACCGTCATAAAGGGACGGTCTGCTTCTGACATAGATTCGCGCGATGCTGCAATAAAGTCACGGATATCGTCAATGTTGCTAAATGCGTCGTTGAGCTGAATCCTTGCATCTGTTCCGTATTGAGATTGATAAGTTGTCAGAGGCGTACCAATATTGATATAGCTTGCTAAGTCTTTTCTGTCCAATTTCGCAATTTCTGTTGCTTCCGGGAGCTTAACGGTAACTACTGTTTCTGTTTGGCGGAAGCTTACAGATATCATGAAAAAGAACAACAACATAAACACAATATCCGGAAGGGATGCCGTGTTCAGGGGTTTCAGTTCTTTACTTGAGCTCGATTTAAATTTTGCCATAATGATTTCCTCCTATCTTCTTCTTCTTCTGGTTCCAACTTCCCTGGGTTCTCTTTCAGAGAGGTTCATGGGAACGGCTTCTCTGACTATCCGCTGCTGGTCTTCATCTAGGGAATTGTATTTCTTACCAAAATGTTGCATGCCAAATTCGTCCCGAACTTCATTAAACGCTTTCACCAGTTCGTTCTGAACTTGAATGTAGGCGTCGTATGAAGTACCGCGGTCGTTTTGCAGAGATACAACGGCACGGGAAACCATGATGGGCCCAAAGTCTTCGATGTTCCTTTCACGTTTTTCCGGAAGGTCCGGAAGGTCGGCGGGGTTGACAATGAATTCTTTGACCTTGTCTTTCAGCATGGTAATGTGCATTTCCTGCCCGCCTGCGAACAAGCGGTCACTCTGGTTGATTAGAACTACCATAATGTTCCTTTTGTTAATCTGCTCAACTTCTTGCTTCTGATTTTCATCGGGCATAGGAGGCAGACGGCGTTGGATTCCTGTTTCAACGTCCATGGTAGTGGTTACCAGAAAGAATATAAGCAGCAGGAAAGCTATATCTGCCATTGAGCCTGCATTGATTTCACCTGCTGGTTTTGCCATAATTGTTTAAAATTTACCGGATTAATTCTTTCTGAGGGCATTGTATATCGAGCCGCCTACTATGGCAATGCCCGAAAATGCCACCAGAATGTAAGTCATATAAATAGAGGTGTCTGTAAACTTTACCACAGACCCTTCCACTACAGTTCCTGTTGCTAAGGTAACAGGTGTACCCGGAGCTAACAAATAAGAGCCGCCAACAAGTACAATGGCGATTGCCAAAGTAATCAAAAGGGGTTTTATTTTAACGGTTCTTTGTTTGAAAGTCAATATAGGCAACAGGACAATCAGAATAACAGATAGGGCTATCATCACGTAGGCCCAGTTCAGATAGGTATATGTCCATGCATCCAGTTTGTTACCGCCAATATTGATTAGATACAATATAGTAAGCAAGATACTGACTGCAAAGAGTACCCATACGGTTATTTTTGATATATTCTTCATTTCCTTGTTTTATTTTTCGTATTTGACCAAAATATCAACCATTGCAATGGAAGCATCTTCCATCTTCAGTACAATACCGTCAATTTTGGCAACCAGGTAGTTGTAGAACAATTGGAGAATAATGGCTACGATAAGACCAAAAACAGTGGTAATAAGAGCAACCTTGATACCGCCGGCTACAATGTTGGGAGAAATATCTCCAGCAGCTTCAATAGCGTCAAAGGCCGCAATCATACCAATAACTGTACCCATGAAACCTAACATAGGTGCAATAGCAATAAAGAGCTGAATCCAAGAAAGACCTTTTTCAAGTTGGCTCATTTGCACAGAACCGTATGAAGTGATAGACTTCTCTACAATTTCAAGTCCTTGGTCTGCACGAGAGAGGCCTTGATAAAAGATACTTGCTACCGGTCCACGAGTATTGCGGCAAACATCCATAGCAGCTGTTACACCACCTTCTTTCATGGCGTTTTCCACTTTATCTAGCAATTTGCCGGTATTTGTTTCTGCTAGCGTCAAATAAATAATACGCTCAATGGCTAAAGCCAGGCCAAACACCAAACAAAGCAGAATAACTGCCATAAATTCGGGACCACCTTCAATAAATTTTGTTTTGAGTTGTTGGTGAACGGGGATTTCAACCTGTTCTGTTTCACCTGTCAAGGTGGCTGTTTGTGCAACTGCGTACTGAGCAGAAATGGTAATGAACCCTAGAACTGCCAAAAATACGAAAAACTTTTTCATTTCTGTTGAATAATTAGAGTTAAGAATTTATAGTTATCAAACGTTGTAATATTGTTCGTTGTAATATTGTCGTTGCGGAGAGAGTGGGATTCGAACCCACGAAACCCTTTTGGAGTTTACGCACTTTCCAGGCGCGCGCCTTCGACCAACTCGGCCACCTCTCCTTATAAATAAGTTAAAAACATCGCAAGTTACTTAAAAAAGTAGAAATGCAAACATTTGTATTAAAATTCACCACTTAAAGAAACGGTTAAAAGCTCTCTAACTTTCTTATTGTCAGAGTGTAGTCCTGTTAATAACATAATTTTTGTCAATGCGGCTTCTGTTGTCATATCCAATCCGCTTAGCACTCCGGCTTTTTTTAATCGAGCTCCGCAAGCATACGATTCCATAGATACGCTTCCTGCCGGACACTGAGTGATGTTTAAGATAATGATATCTTTTGCTACAGCATCCGTCAAGCTTTTCAGCAACCAGTCAAGCGAAGGGGCGTTACCGCGTCCGTATGTTTCCAAGATTACAGCCCTTAATCCCGGAATGTTCAGCAACGCTTTGCCTGTTTTTTCTTCAATACCCGGGAAAATTTTTAAGATGGCTACATCTGTTCCCAAACGGGTGCATACTTCAAGTTTTTGCCCCCATTTTTTTGGGTATTTGATGGCGTGTGTATTGTATTTGATTTGGATTCCTGCTTCTGCAAGGGGAGGGTAATTGGGAGAACGGAACGCACGGAACTCCTCTGCGTTGTATTTAAAGGTCCTGTTGCCTCGGAACAATTTCTCTTGAAAGAAAATACATACTTCCGGCACCATGGCGTGGCCGTCGTCTCTTTTTTGTGCAGCTATTTCTACAGCAGAAATGAAATTCTCCTTTCCATCCGTTCTGGGCATGCCTATGGGCAATTGACTGCCTGTGAGAATGACCGGCTTTTCCGGGTTTTTAAGCATAAAGCTTAGGGCCGAGGCCGTATAGCTCATGGTATCTGTTCCATGTAGGATGACAAATCCGTCGTATAAGGTGTATTTTTCTTCAATAAGAAGAGCCAGTCGTATCCAAAAATCCGGAATGATATTGGAAGAATCTATAATGGGATCAAAAGACAGGGTGTCTATTTGGAACCCAAATTTTCTAAGTTCCGGCACCTCTTCCAAAACGTGTTCAAAACGGAAAGGCACCAACTCTCCCGTTACGGGATGAGCTTTCATTCCTATAGTTCCTCCGGTATATATGACAAGAACAGCCGGTTTTTTCATGTCTCTTTATTAAACAACAAAGATAATGCATTTTGTGTTGTAACAGACACAATTTCATGCAGACTTATTTCTTTTATGGCTGCCATTTTTTTTACAATGTGCACCAGGTAAGCACTTTCATTCCGTTTGCCTCTATAAGGATCCGGAGCCAACCAAGGGGCGTCGGTTTCCAAAACAATGTCTGACAAGGGTGTTTTTTCCACTACGTGTGCCAGGCGAGCGTTCTTAAAGGTCAGCACACCTCCTATACCCATATAAAATGTACCGTACTTGTTGGCTTCTTGAAATACTTCCACACCTGCAGACCAAGCGTGAAGAATACCACGCATATTGGGGAACCGGCACCTTTTGAACGTGTCCAACAATTCAGGAAAAGACGATCGCGAATGAATAATCACAGGCAAATCCCATTCTTTGGCCCACTCCAGCTGCTCTTCCAATACTGTTATCTGTTCTTTTTTGAATTCTTGCGAACGGTAAAAATCGAGCCCTATTTCTCCTACGGCTACGGCGTCTTTTTTCTTTGAAAAAGCAAAATCCAATTCTGTTTTGTAGTTTTTGTCAATTGATCCAGGATGTACCCCTATGGCTTTGTAACAAAAATGGGGATAAGCTTGCAAACAAGCTTCCATTGCCGGGTAGGAATTTTTGTCAATGGCCGGAAGTATGCAGCGGGCAACTCCGGCTTCTTGGGCGCGTACGACTACTTGGTCTCTGTCTTGATCGTACGCTTGGTCGTATAAGTGTACATGTGTGTCTATCATCATAGAAGGAGTCTGAATTCTTTGTTTTCACTGCATTCCACCACACCTTTGATTTGCAGATTCGTTAGTGCGACTGCCAATTGTGGGAAAGGCATATTCAAAGCTTCTGCCAATGCGTCTATGTTGCCGCCGGTGTGTTGCATTTGCGTTACTATTTGTTGTTCTACGGGCTCTAAGGTATTAAAGATTTTTTGTTGTACAGCCTTTCTGTCTTTTTCTACGGGAATATCCCATTGCAATACGTCCGCTACGTCGCGTGCACATGTAACGAGTGCGGCTTTGTTTTCTTTTATCAAGTTGTTGCAGCCTTTCGAATTTTTATCTGTTGTTCGACCGGGAACAGCCAGTACGTCTCTGGAATAACCCAGAGCCAGATGTGCCGTTATGAGTGCACCTCCGTTTTCTCCGGACTCAACAACCAATGTGGCATCTGACAAACCGGCAATGATTCTGTTGCGTTGCAAGAAATTGTTTTTGTTTCCTTGCGTATCGGGTGGAAATTCACTGATAACCATTCCCTTTTTAGCAATATCTATGGCTACGGACCTGTGCGATGCAGGGTATATTACATCTATGCCGGCCGGGAGTACGGCAATCGTTGGCAAATTGTGCTCCAAAGCGGCCTTATGAGCCGTAACATCAATGCCAAAAGCCAAGCCGCTTACTATGACGGGATGTAGTCCCAGTTGAGGAAATCCTGAAACAATGTCTTTGCACACGTCTTTTCCATACATAGTAGCGCGTCTTGTACCTACTATAGATAACACATGGGACGCATTCCAGTCTGTTTGACCAAAAACATACAAAAGCAAGGGTGCGTCCGGACACTCTCTCAAACGGTACGGATAGGAGTCATCATATATGAAAACAGTCCGAACGTTTTTAGACTGCAACCATTTGACAGTCTTTTCTGCTTCTTGGAACAGGTTGGGATCAGAAATGTTCTTCACAAGCCCTCTTCTCATGCCCTTGTGTTGGACCAATTCTTCAAGAGGTTGTTGAAAAACAGCACGGGCACTCCCGTAAAAATCGTACAATTTTCTGGCTAAACCGCCTTCGTGTCTGAAACACAGGCTCAGAGCACATATACACACATCTTCTTCCGCACAAATCATTCTCAAATATACGCCTAACCTGCTAGATAATCAATAGGGCATCTCCGTAAGCCCCAAAGCGGTATTTTTCTTTTTTTGCTTCTTTGTATGCTTCCATGACCATTTCGTATCCTCCAAATGCAGCTACAAACATAAGCATGGTAGATTTTGGCAAATGAAAATTAGAGACAAGCGCATTGGCAATACAAAAATCGTAAGGAGGAAAAATAAACTTGTTGGTCCATCCTTCAAAGTGTGTCAGTTCTCTTTTTGTGGTTACAGACGTTTCTATGGCTCGCAACACATCAATTCCCGTAGCAAATACACGATGCCCGGTACTCTTTGCCTTGTTTACCACTTGGGCTGTTTCCGGAGTGATCGCCATAGGTTCAGAATCCATCTTGTGTTTGGAAAGGTCTTCTACGTCTACGGCTCTAAAATGGCCCATGCCTATGTGTAAGGTGATTTGTGTTCTTTCTACCCCCTTGATTTCCATGCGTTTTAACAATTCGCGGCTGAAATGCAACCCTCCGTCCGGAGCAGCAATGGAACCTTCTATTTCTGCATATACGGTTTGGTAACGCTCCACGTCCATGGGCTCGGCCTGTTTTCTAATCCACCGCGGAACGGGCATTTGTCCAAGACGGTATAACGTTTCTTTGAACTCTTCATACGTTCTGTCGCAGAGAAAACGCAGGGTCCTTCCTCTTGACGTGGTGTTGTCTATTACTTCTGCAACAAGGGCCTCGTTTTCTCCAAAGTACAATTTGTTTCCAATTCTGATTTTACGAGCAGGATCTACAAGTACGTCCCACAAACGCTGGTCTTTATTCAATTCCCTAAGAAGGAACACTTCAATTTCAGCTCCGGTTTTTTCTTTGTTTCCAAAGAGCCTTGCCGGAAATACTTTTGTGTTGTTGAAAATAGCGACATCGTTTTCGTTCATAAGATGAATGATGTCTTTAAAAATAAGATGTTCCGTACGACCGGTATCTTTGTGCAGAACCATCATTCGGGATTCATCCCTGTTTTCAACGGGGTATTGGGCAATCAATCCGGCCGGTAAATCAAAATTGAATTGTGAAAGCTTCATACAGTCGTGTTTTTTATTTCATTTTTAAAAAATTCTTCAAAATCTTCTACACTCATAGCGTCCTCAGCGGTATAGGGACCTGATTTGGAACGGTGCAATGCAGTCAAGTGGGCACCGCTCTCTAGAGCCGCCCCCAAATCTCGTGCCAACGAGCGTATGTAAGTGCCTTTACTGCAATTGATTTTGAGTGTAAGGCGGGGAGGAGTAAAACTTATGGTTTCTAAAGCATGTATGCAAATAGTATGCTCTTTCATCTTTGGAGCGTTTCCTTGTCTTGCCAGTTCATAAGCACGTATGCCGTCAATGACTTTGGCAGAGTAGACGGGAGGGACTTGTTGTTGCTCTCCAAGGAAACGATGTAGTGCATCTTCCAGTATCTTTTCGTTTATGTGTTCCCATGGATACGTACGATCTACGGGGTGCTCCAAATCGTAGGAAGGTGTAGTTGCGCCAAACAATATATCGGCTATGTATTCCTTGTCTTGAGCCTGAAAAAAATTGGCCAATTGTGTAGCCTTTCCAATACAGATTATAAGCAAACCTGTTGCCAGCGGATCTAACGTTCCGGCATGACCTACTTTTATTTTTTTCAAACGCCAACGGCGTTGCAAAGCAAACCGCACTTTGCGTACCACATCTGCCGATGTCCAACTCAGAGGCTTGTTCATACACAACACCACTCCTTCCTTTATGGAGGTTTGGGCGTCCGGAGCCGGACCTTGTAAAGCGTGTTTGTCCAGAACGACAGTGTTTTGCATCATGTAAAAAACGGTGCGTTTTTATCTTTTTCAGAGAGGATCATTTCTGTGGAGGACAAAGGCCAGGGAATGCCTAAGGAAGGAGAGTCGTACCTGAAGGCACCCTCGGATTCCGGATGGTACAAGGTGTCTGTTTTGTATTGTACGACTGCTTTTTCAGACAACACGCAAAATCCATGCGCAAATCCTTTGGGAATGAACAATTGTTTTTTGTTTTCAGCACTCAAACGAGTGGAAAAAAATTGTCCGAATGTGGATGATCCGCTTCTTATATCAACGGCTACGTCAAAAATTTCTCCAACTACAACACGTATAAATTTGGATTGTGAAAACGGTTCTTTTTGGAAATGCAATCCTCTTGTTACACCGTAACGCGACATGGATTCGTTTTCTTGAACAAACGTGATGGGACCTGTCTTTTCTTCCAGTTTGTCTTTCAGGTAAGATTCCATGAAGTACCCTCGCTCGTCTTCAAATACGCGTGGTGTAATGATCCAAATACCTTTTATACGGCTTTCTTCAATTTTCATATTTCCTGATTGCGGCTCCAAAGATACTTAGAAAAAACCACAAACAATGTTGTAGCAGCCATGAGTACGCCCAGGAATAAAAATACGGCAGCAGTGTTCCCGTTTTTTGTCAAGATGGCAAATACTCCGGATGCGGCCAAAATAAATAAAAAGGACATCTGGTTGGCGTATGCCAACATGGGGCCTAGCCGGCGTCCGGGGACTTTGCCTATAATGGCTGCATCAAAGGGAACTTTATACAATCCACACAACAGGCCTGTTATGAAAAACAAGAGACCAAACCAAAAGCCTGATAGAGAGAAAAAATATACAGAAAGAAAGGCAAAAGCTATTCCCAAACTGCATAGAGGTACCACAATTCGGTTGTTCCATTTTCCGGAAACCAAGCCCGACAAGAAGCAGCCGGCTCCCGTACCTACGGCGGCTGCCGTCAGTACCAACCCTGTCTGAAAATCTGTCATATCCAGAATTCTGCGGCAGTAGATCAATAAGGTCATTTGAATCATCCCCGCCACAAACCAAAAAACAGACAAAGCTATGACTACTTGGTTCAGGCCCCGGTAGGACCGTGCATTTTTTACACTTTGGAATAAAAAGAGGAAAGGGCGGACTGTTTCTTTGCTTTCTTCAGTAACCGGTTCTTTTGCCACAATGTGTTTTGAAGTAAAGTATCCTGTGACGGCTATGAAAAGGAACATAACGGCCAACCCCAAAGCCGGAACGGTTCCTGCAAAGAAGGAAGCCGACATGGTTCCCAGTATCATACCTAAAAACGATACCGTTTCCATATTTCCCGTACCGTAGGCAATTTTTTCCTCTCCACCAATATCTCTGATGAGTCCGTATTTTGAAGGAGAAAACAGACAACTTTGAACTCCCATGAGCAATATGGAAGTCATCACCAGCCAAACACTTTTTGTTAAAAAACCTATAGAAGCCAAGAGCATGATGGGGATTTCCGCTGCTTTGGCAATACGTACTACTTTGATTTTGTTGTAAACAACGGCCCAACGACCTGCTAGAGGAGAGAAAAATACATACGGAAATACCAGCAATCCCGCTGCCAAAGAAACAAGGGGGCCTTCGTAGTGGGTGCCTACCCAAGCAACGGCAATAAAGCACGTCAAGGTTTTCAGGTAATTGTCGTTAAAGACGCCCAGAAAATTTGTTGTCAGCAAAGGCCACCACCTGGGTGTGTTATGTTTCATCAAACCACTGCTTTAATGCCTTGTCCAGGCGGTTTGCGGTGTCTTCTTTTCCAATGACTTCTATTATTTCTGCTACACCGGGTCCCGTTCCCTTACCAACCAGGGTGAGTCTGAGGGTGTTCATCACTTGTCCCGTTTTCCACTGTTTGTCCGTAATCAATGTGGTGAGTGCGTTTCCAATATGTGTGGCTTCAAAAGGCGAACATGCAGACAAGGTTTGTTTTACATGGTGTATGATATCCGGTGTCTGTTCTGTGATGAATTTCTTTTTCATCTGCTCATCGTAAGAGGTCGGAGGTTGGAAAAAATAGTACGACAAATCCCAAAAATCATGTACAAAAGAAGCTCTGTTTTTTATCAGGCTTAGCACCTTACCGGCTTTTTCACCAGTAGTATTTACGTTGTGCGATGCCAAGATGGGTAGATACAATTCCAACAGACGCTCTTGCGGGTATGTGCGCAAATACTGTTCGTTAAACCATTTTGCTTTTTCCGGATTGAAGCGTGCCCCCGATTTGTGGACTCTTTCCAGGGAAAAAGCCTCTACCAACTCTTCCAGAGAAAACAGTTCTTGCTCCGTTCCCGGATTCCACCCCAACAAGGCAATGAGATTTACGAAGGCCTCGGCAAAATACCCGGACTCTCTGTATCCTGTGGCTGTTTCGCCGTCAGACCCGCTCCATTCCAGAGGGAATACGGGAAACCCCAACCGGTCGCCGTCGCGTTTGCTCAATTTTCCTTTTCCGTCCGGTTTGAGCAGCAAGGGCACGTGTGCAAATTGCGGACGGGCCGTTTCCCAGCCGAACGCCCCGTAGAGCAAATAATGTAGCGGTAGGGAGGGCAACCATTCTTCACCTCGGATGACGTGCGTAATCTGCATCAGGTAGTCGTCAACCACATTGGCCAGATGGTAGGTGGGAAGTCCGTCTTGAGCTTTCCATAATACTTTGTCATCCAGAGTGTGGGTGTGTACGTGCATGGAACCTCTTATAAGATCGTCCATAGCAACGGTTGTGTCTTCCGGTATTTTAAAACGAATGACCCAATCGTTGCCTTCTTGCAGTCTTTGGGCTGTTTCCTCTTCCGACAGAAGCAGAGAATTGCTTGTCCTTTTTCTTAGCACGCTGTCGTAAACGAAAGTTTGACCGTTCTGTTCCGCCTCTTTGCGCATATTGTCTAACTCCTCCGGTGCATCAAAGGCATAATAGGCATGGCCTGTTGAAATAAGGCGCAAAGCATATTCTTTATAGATGGACTTTCGTTCGCTTTGCCTATACGGAGCGTACGGATTTTGATCGGAAGGGGTGCTTGCAGGTGTGCCATCGGAAAGTATGCCCTCGTTGGGCAAGATGCCGCACCAAGCAAGTGCATCTACAATGTATTGTTCGGCTCCGGGAACAAAGCGTCGCGAATCTGTATCTTCTATTCTTAAAACAAAAGTCCCGTTGTGCTTTTTGGCAAACAGGTAATTGAACAAAGCCGTACGAACTCCGCCCATATGAAGAGGACCCGTGGGACTTGGTGCAAAACGCACCCTTACTTGTTGAGTTGACATATTAGTCTTGCGTTTGATGAATGAACGAATTGTCCGTTCCCAGCCTTTGTTGGCCGTCTTTTTCTTCTATTGTATGTTTAGACGGAGATACAATATCTGTTCCGAAAGAGGAAGACCCGTAGCCTTCCTTTCTTTTATAAGCCGGAATTTGTTCCAATTCCGTAATGTCTTGCCCCGGTTCCACAATCAACACAGGCTTGCCTTTTAACGGAGTCGTTTGCGTAGACGTTTCAAAAGTTGCATCTACTGTAAAGACGCTCGGTTTGCGCGTTATGTGGATGTCGTTGTCAAAGCCTTCTTGATCTTCTACAGAGACATCATGTTCCATGGCAGTTGAGGAGTCTTCTTCTTGGGATAGGTCATCTAAAAAGACGACTTCTTTTTCTACGGTTTTGTTGCCTTTGTTTTCACTGTATACAGCAATAGGAGGCAACGAATGCAAACTGAATCCTGTGGCAATGACCGTTACTCGTACTTCATCTTGCAACGAGGGGTCACAAACAATACCGCGTTTGAAGTTGGAAGCTCCTCCCGTGTAATCAGAAATGTATTGCATAATCCTTGAAAGTTCTGTCATGGACAATGCTTTTTCTTTTCCTGAAGTAATGTTTATGAGTACGTTTTTAGACCGAGTCAAATCGGCATCGTCCAGAAGAGGCGAATCAAATGCGTTTTTCACAGCTTCAGCCGCTCTGTTTTCTCCGGCACCGGATCCGGTACCCATCAAGGCCATTCCGCTGTCTTTCATTACCATTTTTACGTCTGCAAAATCCACATTCATAAAGCCCGGTTGGGTGATAATCTCTGAAATGCTCTTTACAGCCGTATTTAAGATGTCGTCCGTACGTTGGAACGCTTCAAATATAGGTAGGTCTCCGTATACTTTGTACAGTTTTTCGTTATCTATGATGAGCATGGAGTCTGCGTGTTGTCGCATTTCTTCAATCCCGTCCAACGCTCTTTCCAAAAAATCTTTTCCTTCGTCACGGAACGGAAGGGTAACTACGCCCACTGTGAGCAATCCCATGTTTTGTGCAATACGTGCTATGACAGGAGCTGCTCCCGTTCCCGTACCGCCTCCCATTCCGGCTGTGATAAAGACCATTTCTGTCACGCCTTCAAGCAGAGCTCTGATCCTCTCTTCGCTTTCAAGAGCTGCTTTTTTGGCAATTTCCGGGTTGCAGCCGGCTCCGCGGCCTCCCGTCAACAAACTACCCAATTGCAGTTTTTCCGGAACAGGGCTCATCTCCAAGGCCTGTGCATCTGTGTTGCAAATGATAAAATCCACATCGGCAAGACCCAGACGATACATATGGCTTACTGCGTTTCCACCGCCTCCTCCTACTCCTATTACTTTTATAATGGAACTGTTGTTTTCCCAATTTAACGGAATGAATTCATCTTCTTTATGTGTCATTTTCTTACGCTTGGTTATCTGATTCTTTAAAGAATTTGCTGATGCTACTGAAAAGGTTCCCAATGATTACTTTGTCAGACTGGGCTTTTTTAGGTGCAGCCGAGCGCCCTGTTTTTCCGGCTGTTTTGGGTTTTTCGGCAGTTACCTCGGCAAAAATTTCGTCCAGGGTAGGTTGCCGGTTGGCTGAAAAGTGGTCCACGGCTTCAAAGGCGTGAATGAGCATCCCTACGGCGCAGGAATACGTGACATGGTTTATTTGGCCGCTGTCGTCAGATATCACCCCACGAGGCCGGGCGATTCTGGCTTCCATGCCCGTTTTGAATTTGATGAACGGAACCAAATCTCCCAACAGGGAACCTCCTCCTGTAAGTACAATACCTGCAGCCAATCTGTCTGCATAGCCGCTCTGTTGTATTTCATACAGGACGGCATCTAAAATCTCATCCATACGCGCTTCTATGATATGGGACAAGAATTTGAAAGATATTTCTCTGGGCTCACGTCCTCCTATACCGGGAAGAACAATGGCCGTATTGTCCGGTGCCAAATCTATATAACAGGAACCAAATTGATGTTTCATTTGTTCTGCCTGGCGCATGGTAACTTGACAGCCTTGGCGGATGTCTTCTGTGATGATGTTTCCGCCAAACGGAATGACGGCTGTATGTCTGACTATGTTGTCGTGGTATACAAGAATATCTGTAGTACCGCCTCCGATGTCTACCATGGCCACTCCCAATTCTTTTTCATCGTCTGCCAAAACGGCTTCTGCCGTTGCCAACGGTTCCAATACCAATTTCTTTAAATGTACACCTGCACTTTCAATGGCTCTTTTTGTATGTTCTGCAGAAACGCTTTTACCTATGAAAATTTTATAATTGGCTTCTATGGAACTTCCAAACGTGCCTATTGGGTTTGTAAGGCCTCGGTACTCGTCTACGTGGTAAGATTGCGGAACCACATGCAGCACTTCTTCGCCGGGATTGACTCTTGAATTGTACATACTCAGCCACATAGAATAGATTTCCTCTTCTGAAATCTGACGGCCGGCATCTGCCCGGTTGAAATGGCTGCTTACAGATTTACAACGGACGTACTGTCCGGCTATCCCAACAACGGCTTCTTCTACCGGTACACCTGTTTTTTCTTGCAATTCTTCCAGCAAGGGGACGAGCGTTTCCAGTACGGTTTGGTTGTTTACCACTTCGCCCCTCATAATTCCTTGGGAAGGAGCTTGGCCGGATGCAATTACTTTGTAGCCATCATCCGTTTTGATGCCGGTCAAACATACCACTTTTGTGGTCCCCAAGTCTATAACAGAAACAGTTTTTTTCATAGGTATCATCTCCTTAAATATATATTACTTTTTATGTGTGCAAACCAATTGATTTTTGTAACGGGCATCTACAACTTTGTATTTCTCCACACCTCCGCGCGGTTCCAATACGCGATAAAATTCTCGCAAGCGATACATTTTTTCCGGAAAATTGTGCAGGTCTCCAATTTTTAATTCCAAAGCCTCTTCCGGCATCAGGCAAACATCGGTAGGTGCCTGGACCCATATGCTCTTTGTCTTTTTTGACCAAAAAGCGTCTTTGACAATGTGGGTCACAAAGGGAATGGCTTCTTGAATCCATGTGTCTGTAGAGTCTGCTTTCCCTCTGTAAAGCCGTCCGTGTGAAAAAGGGACGTGTCCGTTTACCACAAGCACGGGCAACTGTTTTTCGTTCGGGCGTGGGAATATGAACCCGTCTTTGGAAATATAGAAAGTCCCGTTTTCTATTTCCAATAAGAAAAGAGGGGTGTGTTGCCATATATCCAAACGTAAGGTTCCTTTTATATTTCTGACGGCGTTGCATTTGCGTACGGCATTGAATTTCTCAATGTCTTTTTCCAATTGAAACAAATCTATGGAAGCAAACTCTTTTCCCGGAAGCACCCATCCTGTTTCTGACAGGTAAGAAAAAATTTCTTCTGCAGTTGTCAACGGAATGGCAGCGCTATCCCTGATGTAAACGGCTACTTCTTGACATCTGTCTTCCGTTTTCTTATGTACAAGAACAGAGGTGAAATAAAAATAAGCCACCAGCATACTTGTAAGTACCAAGTAGCCAAAGACGATCAATATTTTTTTAAACACCTTCTTCATGTCATGTCATTTCTTCAAGGCATTGTGTAATAGGGGTTACCAGCCTGTCTATGCTTCCGGCTCCCATGGTAAGCAATACTTGTGGCTTGTGTTTTTTCACAAATTCCACCACATCTTGGGGAGCCATCACATATTTTTCTTTTGCATCAATCAACCGGGCCAACATGTCTGAATCCACTCCCGGAATGGGGGCTTCCCTAGCCGGATATATGGGCAGGAGCACTACTTTGTCCAACAGGCTTAAAGATTGGGCAAATTCTTGTGCAAAATCGCGTGTTCTGGAATAGAGATGCGGCTGAAAAATGCCGGTAATTTCTTTGTCGGGAAACCAGGCTCTTACAGAGAGAACGGTTGCACGAATTTCATCGGGGTGGTGTGCGTAGTCGTCTATGTAGCAATTTGTTTCCGTAAGGTAACGCACGTCCATTCTCCTTGACACTCCTGTGAAAGTATCCAGGCCTTTACGGATGGCTTCCGGGGCTGTTCCGTTCAAATAAGCCAATGCGGCGGCAGCTACTGCGTTTTCAACATGGATTTTTCCCGGAATTCCCAACCGGCAATTTTTCACAAGGCAATCTTTGAGTACCAAATCAAAGAAATACGTGCCAGCAGGGCCTGCAGAGATGTTTTGGGCATAAAAATCACACGGACTGTCGTAATCGTATGTGTATAGTGATACTTCTTTTTGTAAATGCAAAGGCAATTCCACTCCCTTTTTCAACACCAGATTTCCTCCCGGCGTGATTTGTGCAGCAAACCGGGCAAAAGCATCTTTTATGGCTTGAAGCGTGCCGTAGATATCCAAGTGGTCTGCCCCAACAGATGTAATGGCGGCAGATTGAGGATGTAGCGTAAGGAACGAACGGTCGTACTCATCGGCTTCTGCCACCAAAAAGGGGCCGTCGCTCAACAAGAGGTTGCTGTTGTAATTTTTGGCAATTCCGCCTAAAAACGCCGTACATCCGGCACCGGATTGTTGCAACAGATGAGCCAAGAGGGTGGAGGTGGTGGTTTTTCCATGTGTACCCGCTACGGCCAAAGTCGTATGATTTTTTGCAATACGACCCAGTGCTTCAGCACGTTTTATGATATCGTATTCGTTTTCTCTGAACCATTTCCATTCTTTGTGGTCAGCCGGAATGGCCGGTGTATAGATAACGATTGTTTGTTCTTTGTTTTCTTTTATTTGTGTTGGGATCCAGTCCGGGTTGTCTTCATAATGAATACGTATGCCTTCTTCTTCTAGTACATGGGTAAGTTTTGTCTGTGTAAGGTCGTAACCGTACACGAACGCACCGGCCCGGTGATAATACCTTGCCAGGGCGCTCATCCCAATACCTCCTATACCTAGAAAATAGACGTACTTCATTACAGTTTCAAAATAAGTGTAGCAATATCTTCCGCCGCGTGGGGACGGCTCAATTGCAATATGTTTTGTGACAACAATTTCAGCTCCTTGTCGTCAAAAAGCAACTCCAAAGCTTTGCTCATCAGAGTCTCTAAAGCTTCCCGATCGCGTACCATGTGTCCTGCTTTTTCTTTGACAAGGGCCATGGCATTGTGCGTTTGGTGATCCTCGGCCACATTGGGAGAGGGTACGAAAATACAGGCTTTACCGGCAGCGCACAGTTCGGAAATGGTGCCGGCTCCGGCTCGCGTAACCACCAAGTCGGCCGCTGCAAAAGCCAAATCCATACGACTTATGAACTCATGTGCGGTAACGGGTGCATTCGGGTATTTACCCACTGCTTCTGTCGCTTTTTCTATACCGCTTCTTCCGCATTGCCAGATGACCTGCACGGGGTGTTTTTCAGCTTGCGGCAAGTAGGTTTCTATACATTTGTTTAAGGTACCTGCGCCCAAACTTCCTCCAACAACCAAAAGGGTTTTGCGTTCCTGCGAAAGACCAAAATGCCGCAAGGCTTCTTCCTTTGTTTTTGCCGAGGCGGGACGAATACCGCTGCGAATGGGGTTCCCTGTAAGCACGATTTTTGAAGGCGGGAAAAAGGCCTCCATTCCGGGATACGCTACGCAAATAGAAGTGGCTTTTCCGGCAAGTTTGCGGTTTGTTTTTCCGGCAAAGCTGTTTTGTTCTTGCAATACGTACGGAATCCGTTTTCGGGCGGCAGCCCAAAGCAAAGGACCGCTGGCGTAACCTCCCACGCCAACAGCTACGTGGGGTTTGAATTGGCGCAGAATCTGAAACGAACGGAGGATGCTCTTGAGCAACAAAAAAGGCAGCTTGGCATTGGCTGCCAAGGCGCGCTTGGAAAAGCCCCTTTGCAACCCGCTGATGGGGAGTCCTGTAATGGGATATCCGGCCTCGGGCACTTTTTCCATTTCCATTTTCCCTAGAGCCCCTACAAACAAAATATTTGCTTGAGGAACTTGTGCCCGTATGGCGTGGGCAATGGAAATGGCGGGAAAGACGTGTCCTCCCGTTCCTCCTCCGCTGATGATGACTTTATATTCCTTCTTCTGCTTCATTTGGCAACCATTGTTGTTTTTCTTTTTCTGTAAGTTCCATAGTGTACAGCCGCTCTTCTTCCAAAGCCCGGCTGACAGACAGCATCATGCCAAAAGCAAGACCCACTGCCATTACGGAAGAACCACCCAAACTTATTAAGGGAAGGGTTTGTCCTGTTACGGGCAACACGCCCACATTTACGAGTATATGTATCATGGCTTGCGAGAGAATTAAAATCCCCAAACCGCTCACCAACATGGCAGAAAATGTTTTTGTACATTTTCTTACAAGTAGGATAACGCTGTAAAGAAGCCACATATACAAACTAATGACGGCAATGCCTCCAAAAAGTCCTGTCTCTTCCACAATGATGGAAAATATGTAGTCGCTGTTTGATAGCGGGAGCACTTCGCGTAGCGTTCCGTTCCCGGGCAGCTTGCCGCCAATACCTCCTGTTGCTATGGCTACTTTCGAGTACATTTCCTGGTCTGTTTCTTCTTTTTCTTCCCCTTCTTTTCCTTTTTCCGAACCAAAAAAAGACGAAATACGTTTCTCAACAGTCGCCAGACGCGATGTGGAAGCAAGGGACGTGTGGTCGCTCTTTTTGATGGTCCTGTGGAGGACCATACCTCCGTATGACAAACCGGCCGCCAGTACGACAATACCTACGGCAGAGGCAATGTATCTGAATTTTATTTTAGACACCAGCATCATCACAAGCACAGTCAAGCCCAACAACACGCCGGTAGAAAAGCCTGCCCATAAAATAGGAAGGATAAAGACGGCTACGGGAAGAAACAGCCACAGGAAAAACTCTTTAAACGAGCTCATTTCTCTGTCTTCAAGCACTTTGGCTACAAAAAGAACCAGGAAGATTTTGGCAAATTCCGAGGGCTGAAAACGAAAACCGGCAATAGACAACCACCGTGTGCTGTCGTTCAAGGTCACACCGCCAAAGAGTGTATATACCAGAAGTATCAAACCGGCTACGTAAGCTATGTAAGCCATTTTTCTATAAAATCCGAGCGGGAAAATATGGGCCACATAAACAATCAGAAGACCTAAGAATATATGGCGCATTTGTTTGAGCATTATGGAAAACGTGGTGGTATTTTCCATAACGGCCTGGCGGCTGGAAGATGAATACACAAAAACCAAGGAGAGCAGGGAAAATACGAGAATCAGGGACCATAATGATTTATCGCCCTTCAACCACATTTCTTTTTGCGTATTTTTACTCATCTTTTATAGTTTTCTGACAGCTTCTTTAAATTGATTTCCTCTGTCTTCAAAGTTTTTAAACAAATCAAAACTGGCACAAGCCGGTGACAACAATACCGTATCACCCGGACGGGCCAGATCGTATGCTTGTGCAACGGCTTCTTCCATGGAGTGAGCTTCTGTAATCACAGGTACTTTGTCCTGAAAGGATTCCAAAAGTTTTTTGTTGTCTGTACCCAAACAGACGAGGGCTTTTACTTTTTCACGAACCGGTTCAAACAAAGAACTGTAATCGTTCCCTTTGTCTTGTCCGCCTGCAATCCAGACTACAGGTGTATTCATGCTTTCCAATGCGTACCACACGGCATTCACATTGGTGGCTTTGGAGTCGTTGATGTACAAGGCCCCTCTTACTTTGGCTGTTTGCTCCATCCGGTGTGGAACGCCCTTGAATGAGCTCAAACTCTCTCTGATCTGTGGGTTGCTCAAGTCCATGATTTTTGCCGACAGGGCGGCAGCCAGTGAATTGTATACGTTATGCCTGCCTTGGAGAGACAGCCGGTCAAGGAACATCTCAAATTCTTCTTTGCCGTAGGTCACGTGCATCTTTCCGTCTAGCGCGTATGCTCCTTGCGTTACGACTTCTTTTTGTGATATGGGAAGCATTTTGGCTTTCAGCACAATCTTATCCAATTGCTCCATGGTGATTTCGTCGTCACGACAAAAAATGAAGCAATCGTCTTGATCCAGATTTTGTGTAATTCGGAACTTGGCTTTGGCGTATTCCATAAGGTCGTCGCCGTATCTGTCCAAATGGTCGGATGTGATGTTTAATAAAATGGCCAAATCTGCCTTGAAGTCGTACATTCCTTCCAATTGGAAGCTGCTCAGCTCCAGTACGTAAATGTCGTAGTCTTTTGTAGCCACCTGATACGCAAAGCTTTGTCCTACGTTGCCGGCCAGACCTACATGCAGCCCGGCATTTTTCAGCAAATAATAAATCAAAGAAGCCGTAGTTGTTTTTCCATTGCTTCCCGTGATGCAGATTTTTTTGGCCGGTGTATATCTTGCGGCAAACTCAATGTCAGAAATAACGGGGATGCCCATTTGAGTGACATCTTCTACAACGGGAGCCGTGTTGGGTATGCCCGGGCTTTTGATTACTTCCCGAGCTTGCAATATGTCAGGTAGCGTGTGACCTCCTTCTTCAAAAGGCACCTCTATTTCCTTCAGCACCTTTTTCACAGAGGGTTGTATAAAGCCGGCGTCGGAAAGGAACACGTCGTAGCCTTGTTTTTTAGCCAAGACGGCGGCTCCCATTCCGCTTTCCCCACCTCCCAGAATAACCAGCTTGTTGTTCATATCGTGCGGCATTATCTGATTTTTAGAGTGATCACTGTTAAAACGGCAAGCAACAGACTGATAATCCAGAAACGAACGACTACTTTTGGTTCAGCTATGGGTTTTTCCGGATCTTTCAGGCGGATGTTGCCTTCTACTTTTTTTCTGTCGTATATGTAATGGTCGTGGAGCGGAGTACGTACAAAAATCCGTTCTCCGGGTACGATGTCCCCGGAGGTATAGGATCCCTGCTCCATCAATTCTTTCGTTTTACGTATGCGTGTGCGTTTGTACCACCACCGCTGCAGGATAACAGATACGCTTTCCGCCAGGAATACGCCACACAAGATGACCAACAACAATTCCACGCGAATTATCAAAGCAAACACGGCCAAAATGCCTCCCAGGGTTAAGCTCCCCACATCTCCCATAAACACTTGGGCCGGATATGTGTTGTACCACAAAAATCCCACAAGTGCACCTATCAGACCGGCCATGAAAACGACCATTTCTCCCGAATTTGGGATGTACATGATGTTGAGATAACGGGCATAAATGATGTTACCGGACAGGTACGCCAAGATGCCCAGCGTAACCCCGGCTATGACCACCGTTCCTGTGGCCAGTCCGTCTCGGCCGTCGGTCAAGTTTGTACCGTTAGATACGGCCGTAACAATAAAAATGGCCACCAATACGTATACTACCCATCCGGCTTTTTGTCCTGCTTCTCCTTTTAAGGGCGTAAGCCAGGAGTAGTCAAACAAATTGTCTTTGAGAAAAGGGATGGTGGTTTTGGTGCTCTTTACATGGCGGATATCTTCCGGAACAACAACTTGTTCTGTGTCGTTTACGTCTTTTGGAATTTTTCCTAACTCTACAATGACGGCTCTGTCGCTAAAAAACAAAGCCAATCCCACAATCAAACCCAATCCTACTTGTCCGTATATCTTCAGTTTCCCTTTCATGCCGTCGCGGTCTTTGCGCTGCAGTGTTTGCAGAAAACGCATCAGGCGGCCGCCTTCTTTCCCTGCTTTGTAACGAAGTTTGAGCAAGTCGTCTAAAAACCCTATCAAAGAGAGCCAAAGGGTAGAGACGAGCAGCAGCTGTACGTAGAGATTTGTCAAATCGCATAAAAGAAACACAGAAGCAAAGAGCGACAAGAGGATAATGATGCCTCCCATGGTAGGTGTTCCTGACTTGCCGTTTTCTCCGGTCTTGACTGCTTGGTCTGTAATCTGATGCTTTTTCAGACGGGCAATGATGTGCTTACCGGCTATCATAGAAAGAAGAAGCGCTACGATAACGGAAAAAATAGCACGTACGGAAATGTACCGAAACAGACCACTTCCTGGAAAATCTACGTATTGTTTCAAATATTCAAATAGGTGGTATAGCATATCAGCCGGTGTTTAACAATTGGGTAAGTATTTCTTTGTCGTCAAAGTGTTTCTTCACACCTTGTATGTCTTGGTACGTTTCGTGTCCTTTGCCCGCCACCAGGATGACGGCTCCTTTGGGCGCTGTGCGAACGGCTGTTTTGATGGCTTGGTATCTGTCTGTGATGCGCAGGCAGCGCTCTCTGCTTTCTGCCGACAAACCATCCATCATATGGTCCAGGATTGTTTCCGGGTTTTCAAACCGGGGGTTGTCAGATGTAAATACGCAGACGTCTGCGTGTGTGTCTGCTATTTGTGCCATCACAGGCCTCTTGGCGCGGTCTCTATCGCCGCCACACCCCACTACACAAATGAGCTGTTGGCCCGGCAGCAACAATTCACGCAAAGCAGTCAAAGCATTTTTCAACGCATCGGGCGTGTGGGCATAATCTACAACGGCCGTCAAATGGTTGCCGCCACGGACGTACTCCATGCGACCGCTTACTGTTTGCAAAGAGCTCAGACGGCGTAATGTTTCCTTTGCCGGCCTATCCAACAAACGAGCACAGGCGTATACAGACAAGAGGTTGTAGACGTTGTGCATACCAATGAGCGGACTCCAGAGCTCTGTTCCGTCTATGACAATTTGCATTCCTTCCACAGTCCGTTCCAGAACACGGGCGGTGAAGTCTGCCCATTGTTTGCAAGCGTATGTGTGTACGCGGGCGCGGGTATTTTGAATTACTATGTTTCCGTTCCTGTCGTCTGCATTGGTCAAAGCAAAAGCATCAGAGGGCAGGGTATCGAAGAAAGCTTTTTTTGTATCCCTGTATTTGTCAAATGTGTTGTGGTAATCCAGGTGGTCGTGGGTCAGGTTTGTGAAAATGCCCCCTGCAAAATGCAACCCGGCTGTTCTCTGCTGATCTATGGCATGAGAACTGACTTCCATAAAGCAATAGGAACAACCGCTTTGCACCATTTTTGACAGCAGGCGGTTGATGGTCAACACGTCCGGTGTGGTTAAGGCCGTCGGTTCCATCTCTTCTCCCACGTAATTGGCAATGGTGGACAGCAAGCCGCTTTTCAAACCCATTTGGTTGAAGAGCGTATAGAGTAGGGTGGCCGTCGTAGTTTTCCCGTTCGTTCCCGTAATACCTATCAAGGTGATTTTTTCCGAAGGGCAATCATAAGCTTCGTGAGCTATGATACCGAGCGCCTTGCGGCTGTCGGTCGCTTCTATAAACGTTGTGGTAGACGTGTGTGCGTTCATCCACGCAGTATCGTCAAAACATCCCCTTTGGTATAAAACGGCCGCCGCCTTTTTTTGTACCACGTCTCTTATGAACAGGTGTCCGTCAGTTTTGCTTCCCGGCAATGCAGCAAACAGGCTTCCTTCTTGAACGCGACGAGAATCTTGGCAAATATCCGCGATATTGCGATCTACCTGTCCGGTAATCTTACTGTCTAGAAGGGGTTGTATGAGGGTCGACAACTTCATAAGTTTGTTTTTCAGGATGCTTTTTGCGACGCGTTGACAGGAGCGTTCCAATAGGGGTTTGTAATGTATATGTGGTCTGCAATCTTCTTGAATACGGGGGCTGCCCAAGAGGCTCCGTAAAAATTGCCTCGGGTGGGATTGGAATACAAAATGACAATCATGCTGTACATGGGGGCATCTGAAGGGAAAAAACCCACAAAAGACGCTTGGTGTTTCCTGTATCCGTTATGAACATACGCACCGTCGTAGGCAATTTGTGCCGTTCCCGTTTTGCCGGAAATGGGATAACGGGTATCGTGTATTCTACCGGCCGTTCCCTCTTCAACAACACCCTTCAAAGCTTGATGTACGAATTTTAATGTGGAAGAAGTGCATAGCGTACCGCTTAAAGGAGCGTGTTCAAAACGCTCTATTACTTTCCCGTGTTGCATAAGCGATTCTATGAAATAAGGAGTGACCATGCGCCCGTTGTTGGCTATGGCGTTATAAAAGGTCAAGGTGTGGAGCGGTGTCAATTGCATTTCATACCCCATGGCAATCATGGGAAGCGACAATTTGGACCACCCCGGTTCTCCGGGAAAGGGGATCATGGCCCGTCCTTCTCCAAGAAGCTCAATATTCAACTTTTCGTTCAGTTTCATATTGTATAACTTGTTGATGAACTGTTTTTCTCGTTCTCCATATTTGTCAACAACCATCATGGCAAAAGCCACGTTGGAAGATTTCTCGAACGCTTGTTGTACGGTGATGGTTCCCAAGCCACCAGTAGCTTCCCTAAACGTGTTTCCGTAATACCTCCAGCCGGTTTTGCCTGTTCGTATGCTGTCTGTCAATTTTACGTACCCGTCTTCCAAAAGCGCAATCAAAGTGGCCAATTTAAATGTCGATCCGGGGTTGGTGGATTGGCTGATGGCGTAATTGAACGTTTCGTCGTACAGCCCGTTTTTCATTTTTTTCATATTGACAATGGCCCGGATGGCTCCTGTACTTACTTCCATGACAACGGCTGTGGCTCCTTCAAAAATGGAGTCTTTGGCCAATTGCTCTCTCAACGCATTTTCTGCCGCTTCTTGAATTCGGATATCTAAAGTTGTGACTACGTCCAATCCGCTCTTGGGGTCCACATCCGGACGCCCCGATACGGGAACCCACCGGTCGTCTCCGGAACGGCGACGCATCCGTTGTTTGCCAGGATGTCCTTTCAAATAGGTATTGTAAGCGTATTCAATACCTACACCGGCTTCTTCGTTGTCGCTTATGTAGCCAATGGTTCTGTAGGCCAGTCTTTTGTAAGGGTAAATTCTCTTGTCTTTTTCGTTTACTATCAATCCGCCTCGGAATTGCCCCAAATTGAAAATGGGAAATTGCTTGATTTTCAGCAGTTCATCGTGTGAGACCGTTCGGTTTCCCAAAGGGAGGTTTCTGTACCCCGGTTTTTTTGTGACTCGGGCTTGCGTTATATCTCTCTTGTAAGCAGATGCAGATTTGTCTTGAAACATGCGGGCCAATGCAACGGAAAGATCGTCCAGGTGGCGGTTGAGCATTTCGTCGGAAGGCAAGGAACAATCCATGCGAATTTCATAGAAAGGAACGGTAGTGGCCAGCACGTGCCCGTCGTATGCCAGAATACTGCCTCGGCCGGCGGGAATATCAAACGTTCTGAATACGATATCGTCTAGTTTGTTTTTGTAGTCAGAGAAAAACTGCAGGTGTACGATTTTGCCGATGGCCAAAAACGCAACAAGCAGGTACGTGAAATACACGATCAACATTTTTTGGTATGTATTCATGGCGTACTTTTTATCCAGGCAGGCGGATTTGTTGGAGCCTTCAGGTCCGATCCCCTTGCTTTCAGTCGTTTCTCAATCTCTTGCTGTTGGCTCCATTGCATGAGCGTAGCTGTCTTTCTTGTATAATCTGCGTACAGCACCTGAAGTTCTTTTTCAAGTCTGTAGTTTTGTAGTCGGGTATTTTCAACAACGTTGTTGCTGCTTATGTATAAAATGAGTAGCAAAAAAATGTATAGGATGAAATACAGGTGCTTGGAGAAGATGCCTTCCAACAAGACTCTTCCGCCAAAAAGCGTTGATATGATTTGTTCACTTTTACGCATGCAGTGCCTCCTTTTTTTCAGCGGCCCTCAATTTGGCACTACGCGCTCTTGTGTTTTGGGATACTTCTTCTTCCGAAGGCACAACGGGTTTCTTTGTGATCGGTTCCAAACGTCCCTCAAGAGCAGCGTTTCTTATAAAGTGTTTGACCATTTTGTCTTCCAAAGAATGGTATGCAATGACCACCAGACGTCCTCCGGTGCGGAGCAAAGGAATGCTCTGATTCAGGAACCCTTCCAGTGCCGGCAATTCGTTGTTTACTTCTATGCGGAGTGCTTGGTATGCTTTTGCCAAAAATTTGTGTTCATACGTACGCGGAATCAACCGTTCCAATGCGTTGCGCAGATCGTTTACCGTGTGAATGGGGGCTTTGCTGCGAGCTTTCACTACGGCGCCGGCTACAGCCCCTGCATGACTCAGCCCGCCGTACATGCGAAACAGATGTGCCAGCTCTTCTTGTGGGTATTCGTTGAGGACGTCGGCTGCTGTTTTTTTGGCAGAAGCATTCATCCGCATATCTAAGGGGGCGTCAAAACGAAAAGAGAAGCCGCGTTCCGGTGTATCAAACTGGTGCCACGACACTCCTAAATCTGCAATGATTCCGTCTACTGTCGGTATGTTTCTGTATTTGCACACTTGGTGGATAAAGCGAAAATTGGAATGAATCCAAGTGATTCTTTTGTCGTTAGGAACGTTCTGTTTCGTCCGGGCGTCTTGATCAAAGGCCAGAAGGCGGCCTGCAGGTCCTAATTTTTCCAGAATGGCTCCGCTATGTCCTCCGCCTCCAAATGTGGCATCCAAGTATATGCCTTCCGGTTTTACATCCAAAAAGGCGATACTTTCTCTCAAAAGAACCGGTATATGATAAGGAACCATAGGAGCCAATATTAAGACAACAGCTTTTCTGCAAGCGACACATAATTATCTTCTGTAATCAAACTCGCTTGATAGGATTCTCTAGCCCACAATTCAATCTTAAAATCAGCCCCTGCAAATACAACTTCCTTTTCCACTCCTATCATATTGAGTAAATGTTTTGGGATCAATATCCTTCCTGTTTTTTCGTCGGGTTCAACAACGGCCCTGTTGCTCATGTACGCACGCCAGAATACAGCATGCTCACGGTTGAAAGAGGGGTTAAGCCGAGCTTTTACCGCTTCTGATTCTTTCTCCCATTCGTCGTATGCATACATTTGAAGACAGGGACTGAACAAATCTTTTTTCACAACAAATCGTAGCGGTTTATCGGGATCGGCCAACGCCTTCAGGGCAGAAGGGAAAACAAGACGACCTTTGTCGTCCACTTTCGCCATGTATTCTCCAATAAATTTAGCCACAGGATAGATGTTTTTCTTAGCCACAAAAATAGAAAAATTTTTCCACTATTTTCCATTTTCTTACAAATATTTCCACTTTGCTCCGTTTTTTCTTAATTTTGTGGAAAGAGAATGCGAACATTATGAAATATTGCAAATATATTTTCCTGATAACCACTCTTTTAGCAATAGGGTGCACAAAAAAATCGGAAGAAAAAAGTTATCAACAGAAGAAGTGGAAGAACACTTTTTGGATGAAAAGACAGCCACCTTTTGTACGCTTTTTGAAATACCGGTTTATCCGTATCAAACGGAAGAAGCAGTCATTAAGAAAAACGAAAGTTTTTCTACGCTGTTGCTAGGAAGAGGCATAGGGCAACCAAAGATTTATCAAATAGCACAAACAGGACGCGGGGTTTTTGATATGCGAAAACTACAGGCCGGAAATGAATATACCCTTTTGTACAAAGAGCAAGAAGAGGTTCCCTCTTATATGATTTACCAGGAAAATTACAGAACGTACGTTTGTTTTTCATTGGAAGACAGCTTGTGGGTAAGGCGGCAGGAAATTCCGTTAGATATAGAAGAAAAATATTTGGAAGTGACTATAGAGCGTTCTTTGTGGCAAGACATGGTGGATGCCGGACAAAACCCGCTGGTTGCGAACGGGTTGTCGGAAGTTTTTGCATGGACTACAGATTTCTTCGGTTTGCAAAAAGGAGATGTCTTTAAAGCGTACTACCAAGCGTATATATTGCAAGGCAGAGAAGTAGATATAGGTCCTGTTTTGGCCGCTTCTTTTACACGTTCCGGAGAAGAGAGACTGGCTTTCAGGTATGTATGCGATAGCGTACCGGGCTATTGGGATCAGAATGGAGTCAATTTGCAAAGGACGTTTTTGAAAGCCCCTTTGAAATACTCTAGAATCAGCTCCGGTTTTTCGTACGCCCGCAGACATCCCATAACGCGGGTGGTTCGCCCCCATACAGGTGTAGATTATGCGGCACCTACAGGGACGCCGGTTATGAGCATTGGGGACGGGAGGGTAATAGAGAGAACGTATACGAAAGGCGGCGGCAATACAATAAAAATCAAACACAACAGCGTCTATACAACGGCCTATTTGCATTTGTCACGTTTTGCGAAAGGGCTGGTAGTAGGCAAACGCGTGGCACAAGGTGAAGTCATTGGATATGTGGGAAGCACGGGGATGTCAACAGGACCTCATTTGGACTTCAGGGTATGGAAGAACGGAAAGCCCATCAACCCGTTGACTATGGAATCGCCTCCTGCAGATCCCATCGCGGAAGACAATATGGCCCACTTTTTGGCTTCCATAGCGCCGTACAGAAAGTATATTCAACCTGATTTGTATAGAGATACAGCTCTTAAGATTTTGGAGTTTGCCGGGGTGACGTTTGCTGATCAATAGGAATGATTTTCCTAAGCTCAAAACTTTGACCCAAATACTTACGCCTTACTTCCGGATTGGATGCCAATTCTTCTGCCGTTCCGCTTTCCAAGATGCTTCCTTCGTAAAGCAAATAAGCCCTGTCTGTTATGGCTAGCGTTTCATGGACGTTATGGTCTGTAATGATCACACCTATGTCCTTTGTCTTCAGGCGGGCCACAATGTGCTGGATGTCTTCTACGGCAATAGGGTCTACGCCGGCAAACGGTTCGTCCAACAAGATGAACTTTGGATCCAATGCCAACGCCCGGGCAATTTCGCAACGCCTTCTTTCTCCCCCCGAAAGCTGAATTCCGTAATTTTTTCTTACCGTTTGCAACCCAAATTCGGCTATCAATTGCTCCATTCTGTCTTTTCTTTCCGTCTTGGTCAAAGAAGACATTTCCATGACAGACATGATGTTGTCTTCTACACTCAACTTCCGAAAAACAGACGCTTCTTGCGCCAGGTAACCCACTCCTTTTCGTGCCCTCTCGTACATGGGGTACGTAGTGATTTCCTCGTCGTCCAGGAAGATTTTTCCTCCATTGGGTTTGATCAGTCCTGTAATCATGTAAAAACTGGTTGTTTTTCC
>DUNA01000054.1 GCA_012839605.1 Bacteroidales bacterium | reverse complement strand
TTCGGAGCTGGTAGGCTTGGTGCCCAAAAGCGCCATGTTGGAAGCCGGCAAATATTTCTTACGCAAACAGCAACGTTCCTTAGGGATTCCGGAAGAGGAAATCATTCGCACGGCCATACGTTCCATGGGTCTTAACGAACTGAAACCTTTTGACCCGCAAACGCGCATTTTGGAATACTTGCTGGAAGAAGACAAGGACGAGAAATGTTTATGCGATTTGACTTGTAAGGAGTTTGCCTTGGAAACAGCCAGTGAATCACCTGCTCCGGGCGGAGGTTCCGTAGCTGCTTATATGGGAGCTTTAGGTGCGGCTTTGGGAACAATGGTGGCCAACTTGTCTTCCCACAAACGCGGATGGGACGACCAATGGGAGTATTTCTCCAAATGGGCAGAAAAAGGACAAGCCTTGGTAGGCAAGCTGTTGTATTTGGTAGACGAAGATACGCGCTCTTACAATAAGGTGATAGAAGCTTTTTCCCTGCCCAAAGAAACGGAAGAAGAAAAAGCAGCCAGAGACCGGGCCATTGAACAAGCGACCTTTTACGCTGCTGAAGTACCGCTGCAAACTATGAGAACAGCGTATGAAGTCTTTGACATCATAGAAGATATGATTGAAAAAGGGAATCCCAATTCCGTCACAGATGCCGGTGTAGGAGCACCTGCCGTACTGGGAGCTATCAAAGGAGGGTATTTAAATGTACACATAAATACGGCAGACTTAAACGATAGGGAAGCCGCGCGTCAATTGACGGAAGAAGCCACAAAATGGCTACAGAAGGCAGAGCAGCGTGAAAAGCAGCTTTGGGAAAAAGTAAGAGGTAAAGTACTATAATGGATGCAACGCTCATCATAATAAGTATAGCGGCAGGCATTTTCGCAGGAGGGTTGTTTGTTGGGGTTATTATGAACAAACGCCTGGCAAACAAGGACAGCGTGGTAAAAGAGAAAGATGCGGAACTGAGGTTGCTGGAAGCCGAATTGGCTTCCAGCAAAACCACCCTGGAGCATAAAGATGCAGAACTGAAAGGGATGCAAGAAAAGCTGACGGTGTCTTTTGAAAACCTGGCTCATAAAATCCTGGAATCCACAACACAAAAATTTGAAGAAAAAAGCAGCCAGAGTTTGCAGCAACTATTAGATCCGCTCAAGGTGCAAATGCAAGAGTTCAAGGAAAAAATTGAAGCGACGCACCTGGAAGATACTAAGCAGCGCAGCACGTTGGATGAAAGAATCCGCAACCTGGTAGAGAAGACGCATTTGGTAAGCACCCAAGCAGAAAATTTGACACAAGCCCTTAAAGGACAAAGTAAAACACGTGGAGATTGGGGAGAAATGATTCTGGAAAGGATTCTGGAATATTCCGGTCTGGAACAGGAAACCCATTACACCGTACAAAAGCGTTATACAAACGATGACGGAAAGGTAATTATACCGGATGTGCTCGTTCGTTTGCCGGGGGACAGGGTTATAGTAGTCGATTCCAAAGTTTCTTTGATAGATTATGACAGGTACGTAGCCGCCACCAATGATGAGGAACAACAACTGGCCCTGACACGTCATGTGGAATCCGTAAGGAGACACGTACAAGACCTGGCTTCTAAAAATTACCATTCTATAGAAAATACGTTGGATTTCACCATTCTGTTTGTACCCATTGAACCGGCATATATTCTTGCCGTGCAAGCCAATCCAAATCTTTGGAACGAGGCATACGCCAAGAAAATTGTACTTGTCAGCCCTACTAATTTGATTGCCTGCCTGCGGTTGGTTTCTGATTTGTGGTCCCGTGAGAAACAAAGCGAAAACGCAATAGCCATAGCAGAACGAGGAGAAAGAATGCTTAGGAAATTTGAAGGTTTTGTAGAAACCTTGGAGCAAGTGGGAGATTCCATTGATAAGTCACAACAAGCGTATCATA
This sequence comes from Bacteroidales bacterium, assembly GCA_012839605.1. Taxonomy (GTDB): domain Bacteria; phylum Bacteroidota; class Bacteroidia; order Bacteroidales; family UBA932; genus DMER64. The sequence goes on along the minus strand of DUNA01000054.1, from coordinate 8,787 downwards.
CAGCTATAAAACAACTTTCTACAGGAAAGGGGAATCTTATAAGACAGGCCGAAATGTTACGACATCTGGGTGTAAAAGCATCCGGTAAAACAATCAAACACTTACCGGAAGGAGACTGGGAAGAGGAGGAACCGGACCAACAGGATGATGCGTAATAGAATGTAATAAAAAAGGTGGCTCAAAAGCCACCTTTTTTATTTGTAGAAACTTGGTCTGCAGGTTATTCCTGAGCCAGTCGTTTGTAGTTTTCATAACGGATCTTTGCGTGTTGCTCCGTCAGTACAAACAATTCCGCTGCTTGATCGGGGAAGGTTTGTAGTAAGGAACTGTAACGCACTTCTCCTGTAATGAATTCCTGGAATTTACTCCAATCGGGTTCTTTGCTGTCCAGTATGAAGGGATTCTTACCTTCGTCTGTCAGGGTGGGGTTGAACCGGTACAGGCTCCAGTATCCGCACTCAACGGCCAGTTTTTCTTCATATTGCGATTTGCCCATGCCACGTTTCAAGCCGTGGTTGATACAGGGTGAGTATGCAATGATGAGCGAAGGTCCGTCATAAGCCTCGGCTTCTTTCAAAGCCCTCAGCAGTTGGTTATGGTTGGCTCCCATAGCTACTTGTGCCACGTATACGTAGCCGTAGCTCATGGCCATCATACCCAAATCTTTTTTACGGATTTTCTTGCCCGAAGAAGCAAATTTGGCAACGGCTCCTGCCGGAGTAGATTTGGAGGACTGTCCGCCTGTGTTGGAGTATACTTCTGTATCTAAAACAAGAATGTTTACGTTTTCTCCACTGGCAAGTACGTGGTCTAAACCTCCGTAACCAATGTCATATGCCCATCCGTCACCGCCTATGATCCACTGGGAACGCGGGGTAATAAAGCCCCTCAGGTCGTAAATCTGACGCAGCAGTTTTTGCTTGGATCCTTCCATCATGGGGGTCATTTTTTCTGCAAGCACAACGGCTTCTTCAAAATTGTTGCGTACGGGCAGGTATTCGGCAAAGACGGACTTCAGTTCTTGGCTGACGTCTTTTTCGTCTTGTGCTTGTACCATCAAGTTGGCCAATTTTTCCCTGATTTGCTCAGAACCCAGGTGCATACCCAGTCCGTATTCGGCGTTGTCTTCAAACAACGAGTTGGCCCATGCAGGACCTCTTCCGTTGCGGTCTTTGCAATACGGAGATGAGGGGAACGAGGCTCCGTAAATGGAGGAACAACCGGTGGCGTTGGCAATCATCATGTGATCTCCAAAGAGTTGTGTGATGACTTTTATGTACGGTGTCTCACCGCAACCGGCACAAGCTCCTGAGAACTCAAACAGAGGTTGGGCAAAGCCCAAGTTTTTCACGTTTTGTGCTTTGGGCACCAAGGTGTCTTTGTAACCTACATGCGCGTGCAGGTAATCGTAGTTGGATTGCTCCGGCATTTGAGTTTCTGCAGCAACCATGGTCAAGGCTTTCGTCTTGGCAGGGCAAATGTCTGCACAGTTTCCGCAACCGACGCAGTCGTACGGACTTACTTGAATAGTAAAGGTGTATTCTTTGATGGGGCCAATTCCGGCTGCACGTTTGACGCTTTCCGGTGCTTTGGCTGCCTCTTCCGCTGTCATGACAAACGGACGGATGGCTGCGTGTGGGCACACATAAGCGCATTGGTTACACTGGATACAGTGCTCTGCACTCCACTCCGGTATGAATGTGGCAATACCGCGTTTTTCATAGGCGGCGGTGCCTGCCGGCATGGTACCGTCTTCATAACCGGTAAATACGCTAACCGGCAAATCGTCTCCGTTTTGGGCATTGATTACATCGGCTACGTGTTTTACCCATTCGGGTGCCAATCGGTTGTGTGTATCGGCTTCAAATTTTCCGGAATGATTGATCCATGTGGAATCAATTTCTACCTTTTCAATTTCTCCTCCGCGTTCTACAGCGGCAAAGTTCATGTCTACAATCTTTTGCCCTTTCAAGCCGTACGATGCCACAATGGCTTCTTTCATTTCTGTAACGGCTTGGTCGTATGGTATTACGTTGGCAATCTTAAAGAAAGCAGATTGCAAGATGGTGTTGGTGTGTCCACCCAGACCAATTTCCTCGGCAATTTTTGTGGCGTTAATGATGTAAAAATTGATTTCCTTTTCTGCAAGAACTCTTTTTACAAAATCGGGGAGGTGTTTTTTTGTTTCTTCCGCATCCCACATGCTGTTGAGCAGGAAAGTACCTCCTTTTTTAATGCCTTTCAACATATCGTACTTACGCAGGTAATTGGGCACATGGCATGCGACAAAGTCGGGCGTATTTACCAGGTAAGGGGAGTTGATGGGTACGTCACCAAAACGAAGGTGGGAGCATGTGAAACCTCCTGATTTTTTGGAGTCGTATTGGAAGTATCCTTGACAATACTTAGGTGTGGTTTCTCCAATGATCTTGATGGTGTTTTTGTTGGCTCCTACTGTTCCGTCGGATCCCAGTCCAAAGAACTTGCATTCGTACGTACCGGGTTTGGCTATGGAAATTTCCTCTTTCAGCGGGAGTGACCTGAAGGTCACGTCGTCTACAATACCAATGGTGAAATTGTGTTTGGCTTCTTTGCGTCCCAAGTTTTCAAATACTGACAGTATCTGAGCAGGAGTGGTGTCTTTGGACGACAGTCCGTAACGACCACCTACAATAACGGGAGCTTTGGGTTCGTCTGCAAAAATGTTTTTCACGTCCATGTAAAGCGGTTCACCTAGTGCTCCGGGCTCTTTGGTACGATCCAATACGGCTATGCTCTTTACAGATTTTGGTATCACACGCAAGAAATACTTGGCAGAGAAAGGACGATACAGATGTACAGAAATCATTCCTACTTTTTCTCCTTGAGCATTCAGGTAATCTACTGTTTCTTTAATGGTGTCACAGACAGATCCCATAGCTATGATGATGCGCTCTGCGTTTTCGTCTCCGTAATAGGTGAACGGCAAATAAGAGCGTCCCGTAAGTTCTGAGACCTCTCCCATGTAGCGAGCTACGATATCGGGGACGGCATCGTAAAATGGATTGGAAGCTTCACGTGATTGGAAATATACGTCCGGGTTTTGGGCCGTACCGCGTGTAACAGGTTCGTTGGGGTTCAAAGCCCTTTCACGGAAACCTGCCAATGCTTTGTGGCTTATCATGTCTCTGAGGGCATCTTCGTCTATCATCTCTATCTTCTGGATTTCGTGCGATGTACGGAATCCGTCAAAGAAGTGAAGGAAGGGTACCCGAGATTTAATGGTTGATAGATGGGCTACGGCAGCCATATCCATGGCTTCCTGTACACTACCCGAGGCCAATAAGGCAAATCCTGTTTGACGACAAGCCATAACGTCTGAATGGTCGCCAAAAATGGAAAGAGCCTGAGCTGCTAAAGAACGGGCCGAAACGTGGAATACCGTAGGAAGCAGTTCCCCGGCAATCTTGTACATGTTCGGTATCATCAGCAAAAGACCTTGCGAAGCCGTAAAAGTAGTAGCCAGTGCTCCTGCTTGCAACACACCGTGCACGGCGCCTGCTGCGCCGCCTTCACTTTGCATCTCCACTACTTTCAATGTTTCTCCAAAAAGGTTCTTTTTTCCGTGTGCAGCCCACTCATCTGCGTATTCAGCCATGTTGGATGACGGAGTGATGGGATAAATAGCGGCAACTTCACTAAAAAGGTATCCAATGTGAGCTGCTGCGTAGTTACCATCACAAGTGATGAATTTTTTTTCTTTCGCCATAGTAAAATGGTATTAATAATGTATTAAAGGGTGTTATAAATTGTTGTTATTGTTTTCTCCATAAGGGGGTATTGCTCTTCCATGCTTTTGAGCAAAGCCAATTGTGATTGGGCACGTACCAAATTGTGGTTGGGATACCGCGTTCTGTAATACGTGTCGCCATCTATGTAATCCATCAAAAATCGGAGGTACTGTTCGTAAGTAATGTACAAAGCTGAAAAGGCCAAATGTGTCTTCTCTATATCATTCAAAAACCAGGCCGTTTTGCTTAAATAGCCTTCTGAAAAGGCAGAAAACCTTTCAAGGTCAAAACGTACCTCTTCAAAACGGGGGTGGTCTTCCGGATAACAATTGGCATAGGAACGGATGGCGTCTCCAAAATCAAACAGCACCGTAGCCGACATCACTGTGTCTAAATCTATGGCAGACACAACGTTCCCATTTTTGTCAAATAAGAAATTGGAAAGCTTTGTGTCGTTGTGGCTGACTCTTTTGGGCAAGGTGCCGTTTTCCACAAGCTCCCAAAAATCCAGCATGCGTTCTTTTCTGCTATATATTTCTTCTACAAGTGACGCTGCTTCTTGCAAGCGCGGGTTGTTTTCTCCGGCGCATTCCACAGACTGTGCAAATTGGTTAAAGCGGTAGCTGATGTTGTGAAACCCCGGCAACGTATTCACCAGCTCCTCTTCAAAATCGGCCAGTTGGCTGTGGAACATCCCCACACCTTCGCCACCGGAGCGGATCAGCTCCAAACTGTCTGCATGTTCATAAGAAACGGTATCCGGAATAAAGGTAAAACAGACCCAATAGGCATACAGCTCTTTATTGGCAGTTTCTCCGGCCTCGGCTTGTATTCTTTCCTTGTGGTACCACTTGCCGTTTTTTGTAGGGACCAGGCTGAACGTAGTGCCTCCTTTTGAACGGATGTGCGAGGTCACTTTGTGGATGTTTTCCATCATGCCCGGAATGTCGGGGAAGATGTTGTGGTTCTTTCGTTGTAGGATGTACTGCCGGTTGGTGGAAGTATCTACTATATATGTGTCGTTAATGAATCCTTCTCCCAGAGGCGTTACCCGAGTAACACGCTCCGGGAGGGAGAAGTGTGTGACAATCAACTGTGTGTCAGTCATATTGGACCTGTGATCAAAAGGATTGCAAAGATACTAAATAAATAGCTCAGGGACAATCTTTTTCACCATTCCCGTCAGTACTTTTCCCGGACCCAGTTCTATAAAATCTTTGGCTCCGTCTTTAGCCATATTGCGAACAGTTGCCGTCCACATGACTGGTGAAGTGAGTTGCTTTTTCAAGTTTTCTTTGATTTCGTTCGGGCCTGTATGAGGCATCCCGTCCACATTTTGGTAAATAGGACAGACAGGCGCTGATAATCGCGTTTTGTCAATGGCTTGCTCCAAACTTTGACGAGCTCCTTCCATAAGTGGAGAGTGAAAAGCACCTCCGACGGGAAGCATAAGGGCCCGTTTGGCACCGGCCTCTTTCATAAGAACACACGCCTGTTTTACCGCTTCTACAGTACCGGAAATAACAACTTGTCCGGGGGTGTTGTAATTGGCCGGAATCACTATTCCTGTTGTAGCTGAAACGCGTGCACAAATTTCTTCTACTTTTTCATCTTCCAATTGGAGGATGGCAGCCATAGCCGACGGCTCTATTTCGCAAGCTGCCTGCATAGCTTGGGCTCTTTCGCTCACAAGCAGCAATCCGTCATGGAAAGAAAGAGCTCCTGCAGCTGCAAGGGCAGAAAATTCACCTAAAGAATGGCCTGCTACCATGGCGGGTTTAAAGTCTTCTTCACAAAGAGCCGCTATCACAGAATGTATAAAGATGGCCGGTTGTGTAACTTTCGTTTGTTTCAGTTCTTCCTCTGAACCGGCAAATAAGATTTGAGAAATGGGAAAACCCAAAATATCGTCTGCCTGATGAAAGAGTTCTTGGGCACGGGGGTGGGGATCGTAGAGATCCTTGCCCATGCCTGAAAACTGAGAACCTTGACCTGGAAATACATATGCTTTCATGGCGTCAAATATACATTTTTTTTCAAAGTTCAGGTTTCTACGTATATTTGTCACCCTTACACAAACAGGCCCAGTAGTTCAGTTGAATAGAACGTCAGATTCCGGTTCTGAAAGTCGGGGGTTTGAGTCCCTCCTGGGTCACATCACCAACCTAAAACCTAATTAGAAAACAAGGCTGCGGAAACATCCGCGGCCTTTTTTGTTTTGGTATCAGCTCCCGTCGTTGTTTTTGCTTCTTCACCTCTTCACCTCTTCGCCTCTTCACCTCTTCGCCTCTTCACTTCAATGTAGCTCACCTTTTGCCGCGTATACGCGTATAATAGGCTGCTTCGCAGCACCAATTATTTTTTTGGGGGGGGGTAGTAAGTAACAGCTTTTTGAGCAAGCGTGTAATGTGCTGGGTATGTGCAGATTAGTTGTGACAGCCTCTTTTCGATACTTACTACCCTCCTTCGTTTAGCGGTTTTTCGCCCGTTTTTGGGGGAGGGTAGTAAGTGAAGCTTTTTGAGCAAGCGTGTAGTGTGCAGGATATGTGTAAGTTAGTGGTGTTAGCCGCTTTTGAGTACTTACTACCCTCCTTCGTTTTGCGGTTTTTCGCCCGTTTTTGGGGGAGGGTAGTAAGTGAAGCTTTTTGAGCAAGCGTGTAGTGTGCAGGATATGTGTAAGTTAGTGGTGTTGGCCGCTCTTGAACACTTACTACCCTCTCACAGCCAGGTGGGTACTAGTCCAGACTGGTGCGGAACCATTGAGAGGTGCGGCCCAGCATGCGCATTCCGGCTACAAACCCGCGCAGTTTCATATGGTCGTCTGTTTCCAGTCGAGCAAAACAGGCGTATGTTTTTCCGGAAGCCGGATCGTAAATAGTTCCGTCTTTCCATTCTTCCCTTTTGGCGTTGTATTCAAAGCCATCCAGGATTTGTAGACCAATTAGCGAACGGTCATGCAATGCAGGATCGGGGTTTTTGTCGTCCTTGGGGGCTTCTCCGTTCTTGTATTCTTCCGGAATCATATATACAATGGTACCTATATATTTTCCATCTTTCAGTTCTACACTGATTTTCGTTGTTTTTTCTTCGTTCCACCAGATGCCTAGTATTTTATCGGCATTTTGTGCCAATACGGGTATAGACAGCATACCCAAGAAAAGAAAAACTGCGATTTTTTTCATAATACTATATTGTTGTTTAGATAGCAAAAGTAAAAAAAAATGGCGAACGCCAAACAGTGTGTGTTTTTAACAGGTGAAAGGTGTGTTACCGGGTAAAAGATGTTTTATCGGGTGAAGGGTACAAACCGGACGGGCATAAGTGTTTGGGTTGTTACTTTTTCTTTTTTCTTTTCCACGAGCATCAGATATTGCACCATAAAGGGAGAGCCTACGGGAATGACCATTTTCCCTCCATCACCTAACTGTTCAATAAGTGCAGGTGGTATGTCTTTGGCTCCGGCTGTTACGATAATGGCATCAAAAGGTGCTTTTTCCGGAATGCCGTGGTAGCCGTCGCCAATAGAAACGCAAACGTTGTCGTATCCTAGTTCTTTTAGACGGTCTTTTGCCATTTTCCCCAATTCCGGCACAATTTCTATGGTAAAGACGGAATCTGTAATACCTGACAATACAGCCGCTTGGTATCCGGAACCGGTCCCGATTTCCAGAACGCGGTAGTGCGGTTTTGGGTTTATCAGGCTTGTCATGTAGGCTACCATGAAAGGTTGAGATATGGTTTGCTCGTATCCAATAGGAAGAGGGGTGTCTTCATAGGCCCAGTCTTTGTATAGGCTGTCAACAAAGAGATGGCGCTCTACGGTACGCATAGCTTGCAACGTAGGTCGGTTTGTTATTCCCCTTGCTTGAATTTGGTCACGAACCATTTTTCTGCGCAATCGATCGTACTGTTTATTTGCTGCAGGGTGAGGACCTGCTGCAGGAAGAACCATCAACAGCAAGATGAAAGCCAATAAAACTTTTCTTACCATATACAAATCTAATTCTTTTTGTTTTAATTATCTTTGTTACAGAATGAAAACGAGAGTATTCATAAAATGGGCAGTTGTGCTTTTGTGGGCTTTTTTGCTTTTATCCTGTGGAAGCTCCCATCGGGGATTGTACAAGTTGAAGCTGCAAGATGTTGTTTGTACACCGGCTCCGGCCTTGGGAGATATGATGTTTTCCACAGCGGAGCAACCGGATGGGGCTACTTATTATATGTATGAGACTCCCTATTTAAAGACTGTTTGGAAATTGACGAATACAAAATTTGAGGTGGAGTTGGAAAACAAAACAGCAGATACATTGATGGTCTTTTGGGAAGATGCTGTTTACATCAATCAAAAAGCCGATTCGCTGCGGATAGTCCATGAAGGGATTGATTTTTTTGATAAAGATGAACTCTTACCACCATCTGCAATAGCACCCGGGGAGGCAATGAAAACAAGTATTATTCCGGCAAATCATATTGTATACGACCCGGACAACTTCAATCTGTGGAGTATCAAGTATTTGTTTTATGAAGGGAAAAAGGATATAGGACGGCGTGTATCTGTGGTTTTACCTATAAAAAGTGCCGGAGAAACGTTCCGCTACGGCTTTATTTTTCTAGTAGAAGACTGGAAGGAGGGTCTTTAAGCATTGCCGTTTCCATTTTTTGTTTTACTTTTGCAGTCCTTATACCACACGGTGATCGTAGCTCAGCAGGTTAGAGCGCTAGATTGTGGCTCTAGAGGTCGGGGGTTCGAGTCCCCTCGTTCACCCGGAATAAAGAGAAAAGACACTTTCTTTTTGTAGTTTCAAATTTCTCTTTATCTTTGCAGCCCCTTTGGATAAGGGGATCCTCGTTTGAGGAAGTTCATTGACAAGATTGGAAGCGTACAACAAGTACAAAGAGCATAGTCAATTTCTTTTAACAAGGAATGATTTGTAACAGGATAAGCTAGTCATTTTTTTTTGTACAATGAAGAGTTTGATCCTGGCTCAGGATGAACGCTAGCGGCAGGCTTAACACA
>DUNA01000005.1 GCA_012839605.1 Bacteroidales bacterium | reverse complement strand
TTACTCTATAATAAATTGAAAGCAGAAATGCGGCTGATTAACCATCATGTCCGTTGATAGAAGGGTGTTTTTATAGACTGATATTGCTAACGGCTCAGCTTCGCCTAAAAGTTTAAGGGGCAAAACATTAAATTGCTATAAAAGAGCATAATAATGTAAAGAAAATTTGGATTACAACATAGAAAGGGTAGTGAGTGCTCAGAAACCACAATCTTCACAAAGCCCTGTTTTGCAGCACGTTATAAAAAGGTGCGGAACTTTCTACTCACTACCCTTCAATGAAAACACGGGAAACAGCCCTTTTTGATGAAGGGTAGTGAGTACTATGAAACAGCGTGACGCTGAAACGGACTGAAAGATAGCGCATTAACGTTTTGTGCCGGAAGTCATTACTCACTACCCTTCAATGTAAGCAGGTGCTCGGCAATTTGTACGGCGTTCAGGGCGGCGCCTTTGCGGATGTTGTCGGCAACGGTCCACAGTTCCAGTCCGTTTTCTATGGATGGGTCGCGCCGTACACGGCTTACGTACACGGCGTCCGTTCCTTTGGCAGTAAGTGGGGTGGCGTACTCTAACGCCGGCTCCCTTCCAGATGTTAACCCAGGTCTTGACCTTGGGCCGTGTAGCTGTGTCGGTCCTTCAGGTGCATCTGTTAACACCACTCCCGGGAACGAGGACAGCAATCTGTGAACTTCTTCCAGGGTAAACGGACGGGCCAGCTGCACGTTCAAAGAGACACAATGCGCTCCGTACACGGGAACACGTACCGTTGTGGCCGATACACCAATGGAAGAATCGTTGAAAATTTTCTTTGTTTCGTCTATCATTTTCCGTTCCTCTTCCGAGTAGCCGTCTTCCAGAAAGTCCCCGATTTGCGGAATGACATTCAGGTCGATGGGGCAGGGGTATGGACTAGCTGTGTCTGTATGCAGCTGTACGGGGTAGGTTTGGGTGTGCTCGTGCTCCAGTTGTGCCGAGTGGGTTTGGGTGCGTTCGAGTTCCGGTTGTGCTTGTTGGTTTTGGTTGTGTTTGTGTTTTGGTTGTGCTTGTTGGGCTTGGGTGCGTTCGCGTTCTAACTGTGCTTCGCCTTTGCGGCCGGAGCCGCTGACCGATTGGTATGTGGCGGCGACTACGCGTTGCAGTCCAAAGGCTTTGTGCAATGGGGCTAGCGCCATGACCATTTGTATGGTGGAGCAATTGGGGTTGGCAATCAGGCGGTTGGAAGGCTGCAACAGGTGGGAAGGCTGCAACAGGTGGGAAGGTTGCGACAGGTGGAAAGGTTGTAGCAGGTGTCCGTTGATTTCCGGAACTACCAAAGGCACCTCTTCTTTCATCCTCCAATAGGACGAGTTGTCGATCACCCGCCAACCTTTTTCTACGAACAACGGAGCCCACATTTTGGAAACAGAACCGCTGGCAGCAAACAACGCTATGCCCGGCGGTGCAGTTTGGAGGGCTTGTTCCAGGGTGATAACAGGGACGTCTACACCGCGGAACACGACGGTCTTACCGGCCGATTGGGCCGAGGCAACCGGAAGCAACCGCTCCACAGGGAAGTTCCGTTCTTCCAACAACCGGATCATGGTTTCACCTACCCGGCCGGTGGCACCGGCAATGAGAATCGGAATCTTTTTCATACGCATTGGAATATATCGTTAATCAGGCCCGAGGCCGTTTGGTCGGCACCGGCACCGGCACCGGCAACGCGGATGCCGTTGGGGTACAGGCGACTGTACAAAATGACGGAAGCGTCTGTGCCCGACAAGCTGTAAAAAGGATGGTCTTCAACCACAAACTCCAGCCCTACTTGCACAGCACCTTCTGCCTTCGCAGTACCAACAGTCTCTGCAGGGGCAGTCTTTGACGTTGTGCTTTTTGCGTGTGGAGTGCCTTTTTTCGGAGTTGCTACGGCAGTCTCTGCAGTACCGGTTTCAATGCGGGCTACATAGCGGGGGCGGGTGTTGTTTTTTTGACACTCTTGCCACAGGGCTTGAAAGTGGGTTTCGTCGGGCCAGGAAGGGGGTAGGAAGGAATGGCTTTCCACGTGGTTTTCTTCTATGTCCAGGCCGCATTCCCGGGCCAGGATAAGGGCTTTGCGGATGACATCGGTACCGGACAGGTCTGTCATGGGGTCGGGTTCTGTGTAACCCAATTGCTTGGCTTCTTCTACTACCTGATGGAACGGGGTGGTGCCGTTATAAGTACTGAACACGTAATTGAGTGTACCGGATAAGCAGGCTTCTATACGTGTAGGGGTGTCGCCGCTGCGGATCATCTGCCGGATGACAGAGATGACGGGCAGGGCGGCTCCTACGTTTGTCTCGTACAGGAACCGGGTTTGTTCGCTCAATTCCAACTGCCGGATTTTTCTGTATAAATCCATAGGCAGGGTGTTGGCAATTTTATTGCACGCCGTAACAGAAATCTTGGAGGAAAGGATATCTGCATATCTAGCAGCAATATATCTGTCCGATGTACAGTCCACAAAGACGCAGTTCTGCAAATTCAGGGCAATCATTTTATCAATAAACGCCCCGTTGCGATTGGTCTCTCCATCTTTTGTCAAGCCGCAATCCAAGGCTTCCGGATCCAATCCGTTTTCATGGATAACCATTTTGCGGCTGTTGCTGATTCCGCAAATACGCACGGCCACGCCTTCTTTTTCCAGCCAACGGTCACGTTGGTTGAAAATCATGGTAGTCAGGCTTTTGCCTACGTTGCCCCAGCCGGCTATAAAGAGGTTCAGTTGTTTGGTGGGAGCTCCAAAGAACTCTTCGTGTACGGCTCGGATGGCTTCTTCTACATGGCGGGTGCTGACCACGGCAGATACGTTTTTCTCTGAAGAGCCTTGCGCAATGGCCCGGATGGTGATGTTGCGCCTACCAATAGCTTCAAACATCCGTCCGCTGGCACCCGATTGGTTTTTCATATCGGCGCCTATCAGACTGATAATGGAAAAACCGTTTTCTACTTTCAAGGGTTCTACTTTGCCCAGAGAAATTTCGTAGGCAAACGTTTCGTCAGCCGCCTTCTTAGCTTTTTCGGCGTCTTTTTCTTCAATAGCCACCAACATGGTATGCACGGAAGAAGCTTGGGTAATGAGGATGATATTGATTTGCTCTTGTGTGAGCGAATTGAACAAGCGGCTGGAATAGCCCGGCACGCCTACCATGCCGCTTCCTTCCATAGAGAGTAGGGCAATGCGGTTGCTGCCGGATATGCCGCGGATGGTTTCCCGTCCTTCCGGTGGATCCTGTTCAATGAGCGTTCCCGGTCTGTCTGGATGGAAGGTGTTCTTTACCATAATGGGAATGCCTTTAGCCACTACCGGTTGTATGGTAGGCGGATAGACTACGCGGGCGCCAAAGTGCGACAACTCCAGCGCTTCTTTGTACGATATGTTTTCTATGGTATGCACGTCGGGTACCGTACGCGGGTCGGCCGTCATCATGCCGTCCACGTCTGTCCAAATCCACAACATACGCGCTTTGGAACCCACGGCCATCAACGAGGCTGTGTAGTCCGATCCGCCTCGGCCCAAAGTGGTGGTGCGGCCTTCCGCATCGGAAGCGATGAAGCCCGGTACCAGGAATATCTTTACGGGGTTGTTCTTCACCATTTCACGGATGTTTCTGAACGTGGCGGCCGTGTCAACGGTAACGGAAGCCGAGGAGGGGCTTGTGCGGATGATTTCGCGGGCGTCAATCCAGCGGCAGCTCAGCCCTTGCAGGGTGCAGAGCGCTTCCAGGATGCGCGTGGAGAGCAATTCCCCAAAGCTGATGATCAAATCCGAGGTGGCCGAGCTCAGTTCCCGGATGAGAAAAGCGCCTCGGCAAATATCGCGGAGCTTTTCAAAGAGTCGGGCGAGCGTATTGTTTACGTCTTCCCTAAAATCGGTCGGGAGCAGTTGTTTGACAATCCGGGCGTGCTTTTTCTCCAGTTGTTCCATCCGATCCAAATACGCCGTGTCGCCCAAAGCGGCCAGCTTGCCGATTTCTGTAAGGGTGTTGGTTACCCCGCTCAAAGCCGAGGCAACGACTATGGTTTTATCGCGGGCTCCTGCATCCGCAATAATGTGCATGACTTGTTGTATGGAAGAGGCGTCGGCTACGGACGTGCCTCCGAATTTAAGAACTTGCATAGTTGTGAGGTGATTTGTTCGTGTTCCAATAAAAATCCGTCGTGTCCGAAATCGGACGAAAGGGTACCCATTTGGGCACCGGGAATGTGACGGGCCATGTAGTCTATTTCTGAAAGCGGAAAGAGCAGGTCGCTGTCAATGCCCAGGCAAAGGGTACGGGCCGTAATGCGTGACAAGGCCGCCGGCACACCGCCGCGGTGGCGTCCTACGTTGTGTGAATCCAGACTGCGCGTAAGGGTATAGTAGCTGTAGGCACAAAACCGCTCGGCCAGTTTTTGTCCCTGGTATTGTTGGTAGGAACCGGCACGGGTAGCTGTAAGGGCGTCGTTTTCTGTTTCTGCTTGTGTTTGGCAATAGCCTTCGTAGGAGCGGTAAGAGAGCAGAGCAATAGATCGCGCCACGGCCAGTCCGTTGTAGCCGGGCGTGGTAGTTGTCTCCGGCTTTTCGTTGTTGCCGGGCTGAGAAGTTGAGTCGTTTTGGTTCTGCTGAGTGGTTGCAGTGCCTTGGTTGGTCGTAGGTGTTCCGTTCCCATTAAGGAATGTGGGGTCGGCGTGGAGGGCCATGCGTTGCGATTCGTTGAGGGCAGTAGCCCAGGGGCTGATTTGGGCGCTGCAGGCAATCAGGCACAAATTGTTGCATATGTGGGGATGGCTTACGGCCCATTCCACCGATTGAAATCCGCCGCTCGATCCACCTATGAGCAGGTGGACGTTGTCAATGCCCAAATGTTGACGGAGCTTTTCATGGGCTTGCACCATGTCGCGGATGGAAATGACCGGAAAATCAGGTCCGTCCGGTTGGGTAGATCCGTAACAGGAACCCAGTACATTGGCGCAAATGAGATAGTCTTGTGCGGGATCAAAAAATTTGTCTGTTCCCACCAACGTGGGCCACCAATCGGCCGGATTGGAATTGGCCGTGAGTGCGTGGCAAATCCAGATGACGTTGCGTCCCGTATGCGTTCCGTAGCTGCTGTGGTAGCGTACCGTGATGCCGGGAAGCACCGCACCGCACTCCAGCGGAAAGGGGTCGGGGAAGGTTATCGTGTGCTCCTGCAAAGAAGTTTGTAGAGGCTGTGTTGTCATGGCTACACGTTTTTCAGGGCTTGAGTGAGGTCGGCTTTTATATCGTCTATGTGCTCAATCCCAACGGACAGGCGCAGGGTGCCGGGACTGATGCCGGCCGTCTTTAGTTCCCCTTCGCTCATTTGCCCGTGTGTGGTAGAGGCCGGGTGGGCAATCAACGTTTTGTTGTCTCCTACGTTGACCAAGTGGGTGATCAGCTGCAGGCGCTCTACAAAGCCGGCCGTTTGTTTTCTGTCGCCTTTGAGTGTGAAGCTGAGCACGGCACCAAAACCGTTTCTGAAATACCTTTTGGCGTTTTCATGGGAAGGATGCGTTTGCAGACCGGGATAGCTGACGCTGTCCACTTCTTTGCGGGACTGCAACCAGTGAGCTAATTCCAGGGTATTGTCCATGGCCCGTTGCATGCGGAGTGACAACGTTTCTATGCCTTGCAAAATGAGTAGGGCATTGAACGGAGACAGGCAGCATCCAAAATCTCGCAGGAACAAGGCTCGGGCACGTGTGCAGAAGGCTTTGTTTCCGAAGGCTTCCACGAAGTTGATGTTGTTGTACGATGCGCAGGCTTCTGAAAGTTGTGGAAAACGACCGCTGTTCCAGTCAAAGGTCCCGGTCTCGGCAAGGATACCGGCAATGCTGTTCCCGTGGCCTCCCAACCATTTGGTGGCCGAATGCGTAATCAACGCGGCGCTGTGGCGGGCCGGTTGGAACAAATAACCTCCGCCTCCAAAGGTGTTGTCCACCACAAGCGGGATGCGGTGTTTGCTGCACAGATCGGCCAGGTAGTCGAAATCGGGTACGTGGTAATCGGAATTGGCAATCGTTTCTATGAATAAGGCTTTGGTTCGTTCGTCAATGAGAGTTGCTGCAGTCTTCGGGTACTTGTTCGGAACAAAACGGAACTCCAGTCCCAGATGGCTCAGGCGGTCCCGGAACAACGTATGCGTACCTCCGTAGAGCGAGGGAAAGGTCAAAATGTTGTCGCCCGGAGCGGCCAGGTTTTGAAAGGCCAGAAAATGCGCCGCCTGTCCGGAAGATACGGCCAACGCTGCTGTACATTGTTCCAGAGCGGCTACGCGTTCTTCCAATACGGCCACTGTAGGATTGGAAAGCCGGCTGTAAATGTGTCCTTCCTGCTGCAACCCAAACAAGCGTGCAGCGTGGTCCATGTTGTCAAAGCAAAAAGAAGCGGTTTGATACAAAGGTGTGGCACAGGCTCCCGTGGCCGGATCTTGCGTATGCCCGGCATGGACCTGAATGGTCTCAAAATGATGAAATACAGACATGAGTCAGTAATGATAAAATTAGTAAATACGGTTGGAAAGGGGTGGGGTCACAGATAGACACCCGGGCGGAAATGCATCTTAACGATGCATACGCATTATCATAGAAAGTATGTGAGAAAGATTTTTCACGGTGCAAATATAACAACTTTTCTATAAAATATTAGGTTTATAAAATAAAGTACTTTATATTTGCAGGTGAATTTCAAATACAAATGCTATGGAACATCATCTGACAGAAAAAGAAAGTCTGGATTTGATTGCCAGAACTATTGAACAGACACGCTCCAGGGTAGAGCAAAAAGCCGCTTTACCTATGCTTGTCTTTGGGTATGTGAGTGTTATCACAAGCCTGCTCATATGGATATTGATTACTCGTACGGCCGATTACCGGTACCATTTTTTGTGGTGTGGTATTCCCGTGGTGGGGTGGGCTCTCTTTTTAATCCTTCGTAAAGGCCGTACTCAAGCCGTACAGATGCCCCAATCGCATATGAGCCGATTGATTGCTAGGTATTGGCTGTTGCTTTCGGGAGTATTCATTCTTTTGATGGGTGTCGCTTTTTTACAAAAAGGCTTTGACAACTCTTTCCTGTTCATCTTGCTGGTAGGCTTGGGAGTAGCTACCACAGGATTGATTGTTGATTACAAACCGTACGTTGTTTGCGGGATATTGGGGGTTGTGCTATCGGTAGTTCTTCCTTGGTTGCCGGGTAATACGTACTTATTGGGGCTGGCTGTTTTGTTTGCCGTAGTTATGATCATTCCCGGACATGTAATGCATCGGGCTTTGCAAAAAAACAAAACCAATCATGCGTAAAGAACTGGATCCGTTGTTGCATTCCGCGTTGCGATTGAAGATTGTGTCGGTGTTGGTTTCTCTGGAAGAGGCCGACTTCCTTTTCCTGCAAGAGCAGACGGGATCCACATCGGGCAATTTGAGTGTGCAACTGGACAAGTTGGCGTCAGCGGGATATATAGAAGTAGAAAAAACCTTTCAAGGGAAAAAGCCCAGGACGTTGTGTCGCATGACTTCCAAGGGCATAGAAGCTTTCAGGCAATACGCCGATGCACTTAAGGCATATCTGAATGTGTAAAGAGGGGATGCGGCAGGATTCCTTCGGCAATCAAGCCCGACAAGATGTCGATGCATTCTTTTTCTGTCATCAGGCTCAGATGTGAAAGTTTCTTGATATCGTACTTGTTTTGACTGTTTTGTGTCTTGAGCACTTCCAGCAAACGAATGTGGCGGTTGTCCAGCGTAAAAGCCAGAGGCTTAGGAGAGCGGATTTTCCTGAGCACGGCAACTTCCAGTTTGGAAGCGATTTTGTTTTCATCGTCTTTGCGTATGTAATACGTAGGTTTCCCGTTTTCTGAAGGCGCCTTGTGGGGTGCCTTCGGGCTTTTTGGAATACGTACCTCCAACACGGTTTTTCCTTCATAGGACCATTCTTTGATGTGGTAATCTACCTTGGGTTTGCAAAAGACATGGGCAGCTGCCTCTATGACGTACGCTTCTTCCTCTTGGTGTTTTAAGCCTACAATGTTTCCGTTGTCTTTTACTCCTACCAACAAACGTCCTCCTTTTGAATTGGCAAAAGCTGCCAACGTACGGGCAATCTTTCGGGTGTCGCTCAGGAAATATTTAAAATCCTGACTGACGTGTTCTCCTTCACGTATCATTTTCAAGAGCGGATGCATAGTACAAAGATAAGGAATGGAACGCATTCCTTTTTTTATATCTTTGCTTTATGGAAAAAGCAATCTTTGCGGCGGGCTGTTTCTGGGGCGTGCAGCATTACCTGGACCTGGTTTCCGGTGTTATCAAAACGACGGTAGGTTATACGGGGGGACATAAGGAAAATCCTATTTATGAAGAAGTTAAGCAGCGTATGACAGGACATGCCGAGGCCGTGGAGGTGGAATTCGATCCCGTGTTGGTTACCTTTGAAGAGCTGTGCAAACTCTTTTTTGAAATTCACGATCCGGGACAAAAAGACGGACAAGGACCCGATATAGGACCGCAATACCGTTCAGAAATCTTTTATACAAACGACAGGCAACGGGTGGTAGCGGAAAAGCTGATGCAGCAGCTCCGGGACAAAGGCCATGAGGTATATACGGCCGTGACTCCGGCTGTTCGTTTTTGGCCGGCAGAAAAATACCACCAACATTATTATAAGAAAACAGGTGACAATCCGTATTGTCATTTTCGCATAAAAAAATTCTAATACATATATGGCAGACGAAAAAATTATTTTCTCTATGAACAGGGTCAGCAAGATCCTGCCCTCGAGCAATAGGGTGATATTGAAAGACATCTTTCTGTCTTTCTTTTACGGAGCAAAGATTGGTGTGATTGGTTTGAACGGTTCGGGCAAATCTACGCTGTTGAGGGTCATTGCCGGTTTGGAGAAAAACATTGAAGGAGAAGTAGTATGGGCACCGGGACATACGGTGGGTTTTTTGGAGCAGGAACCACATTTGGACGATTCCAAAACGGTTATGGAAATAGTGCGTGAAGGCGTTTGGGAGCTGGCGCAATTGCTGGAAGAGTACGAAAAGGTAAATATGCAATTTGCCGAGCCTATGGACGACGACCAAATGAACGAACTGATCATGCGTCAGGGGGAATTGACGGAACAGATTGACAACGCCGGCGCGTGGGATTTGGATTCTCGTCTGCAACGGGCTATGGATGCGTTGCAATGTCCGCCGCCGGAAACTTCTGTCAAGCATTTGAGCGGAGGGGAGCGGCGTCGGGTGGCACTGTGCCGGTTGCTGCTGCAAGAACCGGATGTGCTGTTGTTGGACGAACCTACTAACCATTTGGACACGGAAAGCGTGCAGTGGCTGGAAGCCCATTTGAAACAATACAAAGGAACGGTCATAGCCGTTACGCACGATAGGTATTTCTTAGACAACGTAGCCGGATGGATTTTGGAATTGGACAGAGGAGAAGGCATCCCGTGGAAAGGAAACTATTCGTCTTGGCTGGAACAAAAAGCATTGCGTCTGGCTCAGGAAGAAAAGCAAGAAAGCAAACGCCGCAAGACGTTGGAGCGGGAATTGGAATGGGTACGTATGGCCCCCAAAGCTCGTCACGCCAAATCCAAAGCCCGTTTGGGAGCGTATGAAAAAATGTTGCATGAAGACGGCAAACAAAAAGAAGAAAGCCTGGAAATTTTCATTCCCAACGGTCCCCGTTTGGGAGACAGCGTAATAGAAGCTCGTGGCGTATCCAAAGCATACGGCGATAAATTGTTGTTTGAAAATTTGGACTTCAAATTGCCGCCGGCCGGGATTGTGGGTGTTATCGGGCCCAACGGCGCCGGAAAAACCACCTTGTTCCGACTGATTATGGGCTACGAAACAGTTGACGCAGGTACCTTTACCGTAGGAGACACAGTCCGTTTGGCGTATGTAGACCAACAACACAAACAGATAGACCCCGATTTGACGGTCTACCAGACCATTGCACAAAATTCGGAATTCGTTCAATTGGCCAATCGCCAGGTAAACGCCCGGGCTTACGTGTCGCGCTTCAATTTTTCCGGAGCCGATCAGGAGAAAAAGTGTGGCGTGTTGAGCGGCGGGGAACGCAACCGCTTGCATTTGGCTCTGACCTTGAAAGAAAACGCCAACGTATTGTTGTTGGACGAACCCACCAACGACGTAGACGTAAATACCATACGGGCGTTGGAAGAAGGACTGGAACATTTTGCCGGTTGTGCCGTCATCATTTCTCACGACCGTTGGTTCCTGGACCGTATTGCCACCCACATTTTGGCGTTTGAAGGAGATTCCCGCGTCTATTTCTTTGAAGGTTCGTACAGCGAATACGAAGAAAACCGCAAACGCCGTCTGGGCAATGAAATCAAGCCTTTCCGTTACCGCAAAATAGCACAATAATTATTAATTTAGATAGTATGAAAACAGATAAAAAAAGTCATGTGGTGCCCATCATGATGATGATCGTACTCTTTGGTATGATTGCCTTTGTGACAAACCTGGCCGCACCTATGGGACAAGTTTTGAAGGAACAATTTAATGTGTCCAACTTCCAGGGTTTACTGGGGAACGCAGCCAACTTTATTGCCTATGCCGTCATGGGGATTCCCGGCGGATTGTTGTTGCAACGCGTAGGTTATAAGAAAACGGCCCTCATAGCCATAGCCGTTGGCTTTTTGGGAGTCTTTGTCCAGTTTTTGGCCGGACACGCACCGGAAACAATGGCCTTCAGCGTATACTTGTTAGGGGCTTTCATAGCCGGTTTTTCCATGTGTTTGTTAAACATTGTAGTCAATCCCATGCTCAATACGTTGGGAGGCGGAGGCAACAGAGGAAACCAGCTCATTCAGGTTGGAGGTTCGTTCAATTCCGTAATGGCCACCATTACCCCGGCTTTTGTGGGTGTATTGATTGGTGAAACGGCCAAAGCCAATATCAAGGACGTATTCCCCGTACTGTATATAGCATTGGGCGTTTTTGCTTTGGTGTTTGTTGTGTTGTCGTTCGTACGGATTCCTGAACCACATATAGAACAAAGCAAGGAACCGCTGGGCAAATTGATGAAGGGAGCGTTGGGCTACAGGCATTTTATTTTAGGTGCCATCGCCATCTTTGTCTACGTAGGCGTAGAGGTAGGCACTCCGTATCTGATGTTGTACTGGCTTTCAGAACTTCCTGAAGTAGGGAAAACCATAGCCGGTTCCGTAGCCGGTACGTATTGGTTCCTCATGCTCATAGGCCGTTTGGCCGGAGCTTCTATAGGAAGCAAAGTATCTAGCAGGAGCATGTTGACGGTGACTTCGCTGGTGGGCGGTCTTTTGGTTCTGGTTGCCATATTTATGCCTTTACATACTATGATTTCCTTGCCGGTACTGCAACATTCGGCCACGGGCGCATTGTACTTTGGTTTGGCTCGTGTACCCATCAGCGCCATGTTTATTGTCTTGGTGGGTCTGTGTACGTCTGTCATGTGGGGCGGCATATTCAATTTGGCCGTAGAAGGGTTGGGTAAATATACAGCGGCTGCATCGGGCATCTTTATGGTGATGGTTTGCGGAGGCGGTATTTTGCCGGCTTTCCAAGGATGGGTAGCCGACAAAGTAGGTGAATTGGGCAGCTATTGGGTAGTATTGGCAGGTATGGCGTATCTGTTGTTCTACGCCCTGCTGGGTTCCAGACAAGTGGTAAAAAACGAAAACTAATAAAGAAGAGCATACGATGAGAAAACCATACGTAATAGGAATTGATATAGGCGGGCAAAGCACCAAAGCCGGTGTTGTGGATGCCCGTGGCAACATTTTGGTACAAACCACATTCGATTCCCGTGATATTGACACGTTGCAAGGGTATCTGGATACATTGACAGAGACCCTCAATAAGTTGATAAACAGCGCTCAAGTAGGAGGGAAAGACAATGTAGGAGGGATAGGAATAGGTGCGCCCAATGGCAACTATTACAAAGGAACCATTGAAGACGCTCCCAATCTGAAATGGGCCAAGGACGCCGCCGGAAATACCCGCGTAGTCTATTTGAAAGAAGACGTGGAAAAAGCCATGGGATTGCCTGTAGTTGTTACGAACGACGCCAATGCGGCGGCACAGGGAGAGATGATCTACGGAGCGGCCAAAGGCATGAAGAACTTCATTGAAATCACGCTAGGCACAGGCGTAGGAAGCGGCATTGTCATAGACGGCAAAGTAGTCTACGGACACGACGGCTTTGCCGGAGAATTGGGACATACCACGTCCATCCGCAGGACAGGCCGCCAATGCAACTGCGGCAAGATAGGTTGCTTGGAAACGTACGCCTCGGCAATCGGTCTGGCTCGTACCGCTCGGGAACTGTTGGAAATAGATCCGCAACGTCCCAGCTTGTTACGCAGTTTGACGGCAGACGACATCACGTCTAAGGATGTGGCCGAGGCTGCAGCCAAAGGCGACGAACTGTCTGTGGAAGTGTTCGCCTTCACGGGCCGCTTGTTGGGAGAGGCTTTTGCCGATTTTGTGGCGTTCAGCGCTCCCGAGGCGATTGTACTTTTTGGTGGATTGGCGCAAGCCGGAGATTTGATATTTGAACCGACCATCCGTGCCATGGAAGACAATTTGCTGTCCATTTGGAAAGGCAAAGTAAAAGTCATTCCGTCACAATTGCCCGGTTCAGAGGCGGCCATCCTGGGATCGGCAGCTCTGGCTTGGGAGTTATGAACGCCCTTGAACAGTAGTGATTATGAAGGTTCAAAATCTTGTCAAGGTATTTGAAAACACATTTGGACAACCGGCCGGATCTGTATTTGCAGCTCCGGGCCGGGTCAATCTGATTGGAGAACACACAGATTACAACGGCAGTTTTGTGTTTCCCGGAGCCATAGACAAAGGCATCACAGCCGCCATCCGTCTGAACGGGACGGGGCAGGTGCGCCTGTGGTCTGTGGATTACGAAGAAAAAGCCGTTTTTTCCATGGAAGAACAAGACCTGCCGCAAGCTATGTGGGCGCGGTATGTATTTGGTGTTTGCCGAGAAATGGTCAAACGCGGAGCGGCACCGGGCGGGTTCGACGCCGCATTTACCGGAGATGTTCCACTGGGAGCCGGCATGTCTTCCTCGGCCGCTCTGGAAAGCGTGTTTGCATATGCGCTGAATGAATTGTTCTCCTTGGGTTTTGACAAAATGGAATTGGCCCGCATTGGCCAGGCTACGGAGCACAATTACGTAGGGGTAAAATGCGGTATCATGGACCAATTTGTTTCGCTCTTTGGGAAAAAAGACCACTTGGTACGGCTGGATACACGCAGCATGGAATACAACTATTTTCCGTTCCATCCACAAGGGTACCGGTTGGTGTTACTGGATACATTAGTCAAACACGAACTGGCTTCTTCAGCCTACAACAAACGGCGCCAATCGTGCGAGAATGCAGCCCGTGCCGTACGCGACAACGGGCACCCGCAGGTAGAGTATTTGCGCGATGTGTCTATGGATATGCTTCAGTCGGTACGTTCTGTAATTTCTGAAGAAGATTTCAAACGAGCTACGTATGTCATAGAAGAAACGCAACGGGTACTGACCGTAGGTGAAGCTTTGGAGCGGGATGATTACGAAACGGTTGGCCGCATGATGTACCAAACGCATTACGGCATGCGCGATTTGTACGAGGTCAGTTGTCGGGAATTGGATTTTCTGAACGACGTGGCTCTGGAATGCGGCGTAACCGGTTCCCGCGTAATGGGCGGCGGCTTTGGCGGTTGTACCATCAATCTGGTGAAAGAAACGTTGTACGACACGTTTTTAGAGAAGGCCAAAACGGCTTACAGTAAGGAGTTTGGACGGGAGCCTAAAGTATATCCGGTAGTTATTTGCGACGGAGCCCGCCGGTTGTTATAAGATGTACTCCTGCCTGTACGGGGGAAGGTTTTATTCGGGCAGTTCCGGTTGATCCATATCAAGGAAGACGTAGGGATTGCCCATTAAGTCCAGATATTTGCGGAAGTCCTCCTGTGAAATGACTACCGTAAAGCGGTTGTCGTTGGGATGGAAGCTGATTTCTTCTACGTTTTTCAATCCTTCTTCCAAAAACAAAATCACGTGGTTGTCTGCGTCGTTCAGCAGCCCGAACGGTGATACGGAACCGGGTTCCACACCCAAATAGCGCGTCATGCGTTTGGGCGAAGCAAAGGTGAGCTTGCCCTGTTTCAACATCTTTTCTATTTTGTGGATGGGCAATACCTTTTTCCAGTCAAATACGACCAGGTAATGTTTGTTGCCTTTGTGGTTTCTGAAGAATAAATTTTTGCAATGCTGGGCTTCTATGTCTTTCCAATAAGCGATGGCTTCTTCTGCCGTAGGGAGGGGCGGATGTTGGTATATTCTGTACATGATGCCCCATTCTTCCAGTTGTCTTAGGACTTTGTCTTTTCTGTCTTCCATGGTGCAAAAATACGTATATTTGCTCAATGAACATAAGAAAAGCTACTTTGCAAGATGCAGAAACCTTGGCCGCCAATCAGGTGGCTATGGCTCTGGAATCGGAAGGCATGGCATTGGACCCGGGTACCGTCAAACAAGGTACGTTGGCCTATTTACAGGACGAAACATTGGGTACGGCGTACGTCGCGGAAAAGGATGGGCACATGGTGGGGTCGTTGTTGGTGACACGCGAATGGAGCGATTGGCGCAACGCATGGGTGTGGTGGATTCAGAGCGTATACGTAGTGCCGTCTTACAGAGGACAAGGTGTGTACAAAGCCATGTATAGCTATTTGCAACAACAAGTTCGCCGGAGCAAAGACGTAAAAGGCATTCGTTTGTACGTGGACAAAGAAAACAGGACGGCTCGCAACGTATACGACCGACTGGGCATGAGCCACGAGCATTACGTGACGTACGAATGGATGAAAGATCAATAGAACAGAGGTACTATGCCTATGGATACCGTTCCGTTGATTCCGGGCATGGGTCGTGCCAACACCGTTTCGTAATATTCGTTGAAAAGATTTCTTACTGTACCTTTCACATGCAATCGGAAACGCGGGAAAGGCAGGTGTACTTCCAAAGCCACATCGTTCATGAAGTAGGGAGCTAAAACCCCCAGTCGCGAATAGCTTTGCGCCCCTCTAGTGGTGGTGCGTTCGCTATAATACGTCCAATCGTATGTAAAGGTCCAATTTTTCCAAACAACCCGTCCCGTAACGGCCGCCGAAAATTCAGGTACGTAAGGCAGCTGTGTGCCGACCGGTTGCACCGCCCCGGTTGGTTGTTCAAAACTTAGGGAGCGGGTCCAGGCAGCGTTGCCCTCGGCTTGGATACTCCAACCACCGTTTAGACGCAGGTGTGCCGTTCCCGCGGCCTCGGCTCCGTAACTGGTGACGTGCAGAACGTTGACCGGGGACCAAAAGCCTTTGTGTGTGGGCAGCCAAGCAATCCAATTGTTGATGCGCGAATAAAAACCGCCGGCTTGTCCTCTTAGGTACAGGCGGGTCCCGCTGTAGGCACCGGAAAGGCCCGCATCAAAAGAGAGTCCTTCCTCCGGCTTCAATTGGGGGTTGCCGCCGGGCATGAAATAGAGGTCGTTGAGCGTTGGGTAGCGGTAATTCCGAGTAGTCGAGGCTTTCAGCACCACGTTTCCGGCCGGGGAAAGAAGGTACTCCGCAAAGAGGGAAGGGATGGGCGGGGTGGCTTGTTTGCCGTATACGTCTTGGCGCAATGTGGCGGAAAGTCCCAGCCGCGTTATGGGTCTGTACCGGGCCGAGAGAAACAGCGAACCTTCTGCTCGGGCTTGTTCGTAGCCCAGGATGGTCGTATCTCCGGCTACGGAAACGATGGCGTTGTCCACGCTTCTGACAATGTGTTGGTTCAGAGCCATGTTCCCGGAAAACATCCATTTGCCCGTGTGGTATTCTCCGTTAGCACGCAGGTAGAGGGAATGGGTATTGCTTTGCGCATGTACCATGTTGGCCCAGCTCTCGTCCCCCAGCATGCGCATGTATTGGTAGAGGATGTCGGAATAGGTGTATCCGGCCGTCATACGGTAAGAACTGTTGGACTGTTGTTTGCTCCATTGCAATACCGTTCTCAGCGTATGGTCGTTTTGGTTGTTTTTTATGCGTTCGCTGTCTTTGTAATCTACATTCAGAAACGGGATGCCTCGGTCCGAGTGGACATACCAAGCGGCGGCTTCCCAAAGGCCTCCGTGGCGCCCGGTAGTCTGGAATTCCTGCAAAATGTGTATGTCACGAAACCCCCCGTTTTTGTTCTTTTCTATGGGGTATTCAAAGCCGGTAATGTTGCCGACGTCATCGTACAGGAAAGTTTTCTTTCTGTAATTGGTGTAGGTGTATTCGTTTTTGGAATTGGCGGCGTACAGACGGGTAGAGGTGCTCCATTTGGCCGTTTGGAATCGCACGCGCAAGTATTCGTCAAATGTCAGAAAACTACCCACCCCTTGTACGTACTGCAACGAGGGCCGCACACGTCTGCCCGTGTCTTCACCTGTCTGTCCGGCGTGCTCACTTGTCTGTCCGGCCTCTTCGCCTGTTTGTTCCGCGTGCTCACCTGTTTGTCCTGTGCGCGCGAACGATGCGGGGCTTGTTCCGACCGGCAGGTCGCCGCCTGTGCCCAGGGCAATGGCTCCGCCCAAACTGCCCGATCCAATTGATGTGGCGCCCGGTCCGTGGTAGACTTGTGCCTTGTCTATGAAAAAAGCCGGAATGGTGGAAAAGTCCACCATCCCCAACATGGGCGAATTCATGGGTATGGAGTTCCAGGTCACTTGGGTATGGGAGGGCGAGGTGCCTCGGAACGAGGCGGTGGACAGCGTGGCCCGTCCGTACGATTTGATGAACAACGTGCTGCTTTGCCCTAGTACTTGAGCCAACGATCCGGTGACGTCGCGGCGCAGGACGGCGGAATCGAGCACGGTTTTCTGCATGCCCTGGTCCCGCAGCAACGCTTGAGCCGTCACCGTCACCGTCTGCAGTTCACGTACTTGTACCGTGTCCTGCCCGGCGTCCGGGGCTGCGAACTGCACCTTTGTCACCTGCACCGTGTCCGGGGTTGCGAACTGCACCTTTGTCACCTGCACTGTGTTCGAGGCTGCGAACTGCACCTTTGTCGCCTGCACCGTGTCCGGAGTAGCTACCACCTCGGCTTTTGCCAAAAGGGGTACGCTTAAGAACAGCAGCAGGAACAACAGGCGGGTGCTCATTTTATCAAATTGTAATCTTGGATTTTTGTTACTTCTGTGGAGAGCTCTCCCAGCCAGCCGGCTTTGGCTTGGACGGCCGTTTGTATTTTTACAAAGTCGATGAAATCCAGATGGATGGGGTCTCCGGATGCTGTTACGGCATCTGAAATGCGGAAGAGTTCTTGTTCCGTATTGTCTACGTACCCCCAGTCAAAGGGGTGATTTTCCCAGATGCCGTTCGGTTGCCGGTAGCTGCGGGATTCTAAGCGTGTACCCGTGAGGGTGTAATATTCGGATGCAATCCAGCCCGGATAATACGTCTCTTGCGTATGGACGCCGACTATGTAGTCTATGGATCCTTGACCGCCTTTGTTGTCTGTCCAGTATACGGGTTTGTTCGGTTGGCGAGGACGAAAATACGTTACGGCGTAGCCATGCAGGGTAGCCGGATTGTGGTGTTCGCTTCCTTTTAGTTGGTACCAGGTGTCGTCCGGCAACCCGTTGCCGTTGCTGTCTTGCATGACCCATATTGTACCCGGTTCTGCCGATTGTTCGTGGGCGTTTCCGGCAATCAACAAATTGTATTCGCCGTCGTTCACTACGCTGTGGTCAAATCCTACAATCAAGTGGCCTCCGAAAGCGCCCAGCGATACAAAGTGTCCTTTTGCCAATCGTTTGTGGGCATATAAAGCGGCTTGTTCCGGTGTGCTCTCTCCTGCAAATCCGGCTGTTTGTGTATTGTTGATGAATTGTCCCGGAGCGGGGATGTACGAAAAAACGACGTTCCAGTCTACGGCACTTTCTTTCGTAGCCGGTCGGAAATGATTTCCTGAAGGCGGTATTTCCGGATTGTTTTCACCATCCTCAGGCATGTCTTCCGGATTTTTCACGTGTACTTGAAATTGCACGTTGTCGCTGCCGTCCTTGTTAACGGCTTGTAGGCTTACGGGATATGTGCCCAGGGATATTTCTCGGAACAGGAGTGTTTGTTCTTTCCCGGCTGTTTCTCCATTGACAGTCCACAGCAGTTCTGTCTTTTTCCCGTTTTCTATATATGCGTTCAACAACAGCGTGTCGCCTGCAGCTACATCAAATCCGCCTTCCGGTACGGCCAAGAAAATAGCCGGAGGGGCTTTTTCCTCTTCCGGTTGCGGTTCCGGCTCCGGGTACAGAATCCGTCCTTTGTTGCAGCTTGCCAGGAGCACAAAAACCATTAATATAAGGCCGGTGAAAAGGTATTTTGGTCGTATCTTTTTCATTTGAAACAAAAAGCGGAAGGGTTGATACCGGTTATAAAATCATCCAGGAGTTCCCCCTGCGGATTGTAGCGCAGGATGTGTCCCGGTTCTACGTAATTAAGGGCATCGGCCAGGTAGATGTGTGAACTTGTAGGGTCTACGGCCAATCCGTAGAAAAGCCTGCTTTCTCCGTGTATTAACGGCAGAGACGGAGGATAGACGTCTTCTATATGCATAACATACAGGTCGTTGGCTATATAGTACAGGCTGTCTTGCGTACCGTTTAAGGCTATGTACGTATTGAAGGCATTGGGCGATGCAGGTATTTTCAAAAGGGCTTTTTTATCCTGCGGGTCTATGCGATAGATGCCTTCTTGTGTAGCACACCAGATATGACCGGCGGCGTCTGTCAGCAATTGGTTGGGATGACTGCCCACCTTGAGAGAGTCTACTATGCGGTCTGTCTTTGTGTTTATGACTAGCAGCGTGTTGTCGTAAGACCAGCACGATACAAATACCAGGTGCTCCCACGCAGTGATGGCCTCTGTAGACGCGTGGCCGGGGGTGGGGATGATACCTGTAATTTGTAACGTTATGGGGTCGGCTACAGCAATGGACTCTGCATACAAATCGGTAATATAGGCTTTGTCTTCGTTGACAAAGTGGATGTTCCGGGGCGACACCAATCCCGTCAACATTCCTTTGAGGGTGAACGTTTTGGGGTCTATGGCAAACACAACGCCCGAGTTGTTGACGACTACATAGGCCGTTTCTTTATAGAGGACCATGGATTGCGCTACGTCTCCCAGGTTGATGCCGTTGGCTCTGACAAAGATTTCGTTTTCTATGTCTTTTGTTTGCGGGTTGTAATAGCTTAACGATGCGTTGGCGTACATGAAATTTCCCTGGTTGACCACAAACAGACCTTCTCCCGTAGCGCTTGTGGTGAATTCTTCCGTTTCCGGCGGGGTAAAGGGCATGCATGCGGCAGGTGCAAAGAGCCATGCCAGTATGCAGGACAGATAGAAGGCCCTGCCAAACGGTTGCAGAAAACGGTGCGTAAAAATCATCTGATGATGAAGTCTGTCGATATCAAAATGTTGTCCATGCAGAAGTAACCGGGTGTGTTCATGCCCCACTCACCGGTATCGGAGCTTTCTAATGTGAAAGATACTTTGTGCACACGTCCCAACGGGGTGAGGTCTATCCTTAGCCATTCCGTGAGTACTCCGGGTGAAGAAAATGTACGGAAGTCTGCCAGGTAACAATCTACAGTCCCTGTCTTTAAACCGTCTTTATCGTATCCGGTAAAGGTCAGTTTGAACCAATCTTTGTCTTCGTAACTGAAGGCTTCTGTAAAAGCATCGCCGTGGAGCATGGCCAAAGCGGTGTAGGTGCTGTTGGTTACGTATACGGCATGAAAGACCATTTCTTTTTCCGGGTCTTCAAAGGCCATATGCGTATCTTCTCCCGGATAGACAAGAGCAAATGTTTCCGATTTGTCATGGCCGCCTTTGCCCGTTTGGGGGTCTTTGAAATAGATGCTGCATTGGTTGGTATACCCGGGGGTTTCCATGTCGTTCATTTGGGAAAGGACTATGCCGTCCCAGGTGGTAAATGCGTATCCGTCGTAGTCGTATTCGGCAAAGTTGTAAGAGAATAGTAACTCTGCTTCTTCATCACGATACGGCACGTACGTACCGTCGTACAAGTTGTCTCCATACGTGGAATTGACAAGAGACGTCGTCTCTGCTTTTTCAAACGTAATGTTAATGGGTACAGGTTCTCCCGGAATGCAGGGATGGCATTGTGTCAGCATGGCTGAAAGGCATAATGCACCGATATAAAAGAATCTTTTCATGTTGAGAAAATTGGTTAGTTCTCCGCTAGTTGTACAACGGCAGGTCTTCTGACTTATCCCTGTTTTTGTCGCCTTCCCGACTTTTGGAGCCAGTGGCATAGAATGGACAAAAACGTTGGAACCTAAGTTCCGGGAATTACAGCAGCGGGAACTGTTGCCGAATTGCACGGCATTCCCTTTTCATCTTCCGGACCGTTTTTCAGGTCTTTCAGAACCGTTGTCCTGCAAAGATAGTATAATGGATGAATATTGTATTATTTTTGCATGCAAATCAAATGAACTGTTTATGAAAAAAATATATAATATACGGACTGTCAGCTTGTTGCTTTTTATCGCAGTCTTTTTAGCTACGGTTTTACCGGCAACGGCGACTGCTGCTTCAGCGCCATCTGCCGCTTCTGCCTCGGCACAACCCGTCGCTACCGTCTCGGCACAACCTGTAGCTACCGTCTCGGCACAACCTGTCGCTACCGTTTCGGCTCAGTCCATAACGAAAAGCGCTTATGTGGCAGATTCTATGTACAGCACCATCTTGGGAGAAACTCGGCATTTTGCGGTATATCTGCCGGCCGGCTTTAGAACGGATCCCGCCAAAAAATATCCGGTGCTTTACTTGTTGCACGGCGGTGCAGGGACTTGGACGGATTGGAACAACTTGGGGCATGTAAAAACTATTGCCGATCAATTGATGAAGGCGGGGGATTCCAGGGATATGGTTGTTGTGATGCCCGATGCCGGTACAACGTTGATGACGTATTTCAACGGACCCGGCTGGAATTACGAAGACCATTTTTTTGAGGAATTGATGCCTGCGGTGGAAGCCCGATACCGGATCAAATCTGAGAAAGGGGCTCGGGCCGTTGCGGGACTTTCTATGGGCGGCCAAGGATCGGTCATGTATGCTTGCCACAGACCCGATGTATTTGCCGTAGTCTATGCCATGAGTGCATATTTGTACCCGTCGCCCATTTCTATGTACAATACGGACGATCCGGTGCATAAAGAAATTCGTAAGAGGGTGGCGGAAAACAACGCGGTACGGTATATAGAGAACTTGACGCAGGAACAGGCCGATGCGTTGAAAGACATAGTATGGCTGATAGATTGCGGAGATGACGATTTCACGTACCAATCCAATGTAGAATTTTCACTGGCCATGAAGGAAAAAGGCATTCCACTGCAGGTTCGTATTTACGACGGAGCCCACAGCTGGTCCTATTGGAGGGCATCCCTGCGTAGGGCACTTTCGTTTATTTCTGCAAATGTACAATAGCATTATATGAACACACCTATAGACAAACCCTCTGTTGATACGCCTCCTGTGGAAACGGTGCGCCAACGCATTGTGCGCTCTGTGAAAGCTGTGACTCCGAATGCTTTGAAAACGGCGTGGTGGTTGGTGCGGATTATGGTGATCGTGACTTTGGCCATTACCTTTTTGAAGTACTTTGGGGTAATAGCTTGGATGTCATGGCATTTGACACCTGTATTTTCGTGGTTTGGTTTGCCGGGCGAGGCAGCGTTGGCGTACGTGTCGGGGTACTTTGTAAATTGCTATTCGGCAGTGGCTGTAATTGCTTCTCTCCATTTGGATATGCGGAGTATTACCATCTTGTCTACCATGATTTTGTGTTCTCACAACATGTTCTTAGAGACGGCCGTACAGAAAAAAACGGGGAGTTCTGCGTTACGGATAGTGGCGGTACGAACGATTCCTTCTTTTTTGTTGGGTTGGATTTTGAACAAGGTCATGCCGGGCCAACCTATGGATTATGTAGCCGATTTGGGACAGGCACAGCAAGGTGCTTTGTGGCCTATGTTGGTAGATTGGTTCTGGAGTACGCTGCGGATAGCCATTCCCATGGTGACGCTCGTGTTTTCTCTGACAGTAATCCAAAGACTTTTGGCCGAATTTGGAGTCATACGCTACATTGCAAAATTCCTGAAACCCGTGATGCGATTTTTTGGCCTGCCGGCCCGTACAGCTTTCTTATGGATTGTGGCCAATACCCTAGGCCTGGCCTATGGAGCTGCAGTCATGATTGACGAGGCGGCTACCGGGAAACTTTCCCGTAGAGACATTGATTTGTTAAATCACCATATAGGCATTTCGCATAGCAACATAGAAGACTTGTTGCTGTTTGTAGCCGTTGGCGGCAGCCTGCCCTGGATGCTGCTGTCGCGTTGGGTGATGTCGTGGTTCTTGGTCTGGGGTCGCCGCCTGGAAATCTATCTGTTGGGCAGGTTGTTTCCCAAACGTTTTGCTCCGTTGGTATAGCCAGTTGCGCACCCAGCCTGCACACCCAGCCTGCGCACCTTTTTTGCGCACCCTTTTTGCGCACCCAGCCTCAAGATGGTGCGCAAGATTTTCCAGCACTTTGGTCTATATGACAGATACCCAGTAGCATACGCTTGGCAATGTTTTTATGTTGCGCACCATCTTGAGGCTGGGCACAGGGTCTGGGTCCAAAAGTGTAAACCAAAACGCTCTAAAAGCGTAAAGTAAAACACTCCAAAAGTGTAAACTAAAACGCTCTAAAAGTGTAAAATGAAATAAAGTTTGATATCTTTGCACATAGTATGAGCAGTATTAAATATTACCCAAGAATTATCGAAGCAGAGATTAAGAGAAAACTTCTAGCTTCAGGAGCGTTGTTAGTCAAGGGACCGAAAGCGTGTGGTAAAACAGAAACTTCTAAACTTTTTGCTAAAAGCATATTACAAGTAGATAGGGACGAACAAGTTCCGGTGGTAATGGGTGTTAATCCACGTTTTTTACTAGAGGGTGAAACACCTCGTTTGATAGACGAATGGCAAGAACAACCTAAGCTATGGAATTATATAAGGCACGAGGTGGATGAAAGGAGAAAGAAAGCACAATTTATTCTAACCGGTTCTGCAAACCCAAATGAAGAAATTAAACTACATAGTGGAGCAGGACGATTTACTGTAGTAGAAATGCAGACAATGGCCTGGCAAGAAATGGGCTATTCCTCGGGACAGACCTGCTTATCCGATTTATTAAAAGGAAATACAATTAAGTATTCAAAAAATGATTTAACTATTGAAATAATTGTAGAAAGAATGATAAAGGGGGGCTGGCCGGCTTTGCTGGATGCTTCGCTTAATCAGGCTATTATTATAAATCGAAGTTATATAGACTTATTGGCCCAGGTAGATATGAGTCGTATTTCTAATATCAAGCGCGACCCAATCAAGGTGCGTGCCTTACTTTCTTCAATAGCAAGAAATATCGCCACTACAGTGGACAATACTACGTATGCAAAAGATATTAAGTCTAATGAGAATGAAGGATTGTCCAGGCCAACCATTATAGACTACTTAGATGCTTTATCTCAATTGTTGATTTTTGAAGAACAACAGGCATTTAATATGCATATACGTTCTTCCAGTTTTCTAAGAAAATCTCCCAAAAGACACTTTTGTGACGTTTCGCTTGCTATAGCAGCATTGCGATTAGATAAAGATAGGTTGATGAAGGATTTAAAATATTGTGGGTTTTTATTTGAGTCTTTAGTTTACCATGATCTGAAAATGTATGCAAGAGCTAATGAGGCTGAAATTTTTTACTATGAAGATTCATCGGGCTTAGAGGTAGATGCTATTGTTCAAAAAAATGACGGAACGTGGGCAGCATTTGAAGTAAAATTGGGAGCTGGAATGATAGACCAAGCAGCGTCTAATTTGCAGAGATTAAGTCAATTAGTTGATGGCACAAAACAGAATAAACCTATATCTTTGAATGTAGTAACAGGTACTGACATGAGCTATACAAGGCCTGATGGAGTAAATGTTATTTCCATAGCAGATTTAGGGATATAAAATGTGTAGTCGCGCACCCGATCTGTGCACTTTTTTGTGCACCCAGCCTGCGCACCCAGCCTCAAGATGGTGCGCAAGATTTCTCAGCACTTTGGTTTATATAGCAGACACTCAGCCGTATACGGTTGGCAATGTTTCTGCGTTGCGCACCATCTTGAGGCTGGGAGTGTGGCAATGCGCAAATTGGGCAATGCAAACCTGCTATCTGCGGGGTGGAAAGTAGTTGTATAGGATGTGTTCTATATGCCAGAGCAGAGGGCTGACTGTTTTTCCGTCTTCAGAGATTTGGGTGAATACAATGTAGCCGGGATTGCCGCCGAGTATTTCTTTGATGGTGGTTTCTGTACCGTCTTGCGCTACCAGGTCAAAGTCAGGCAATTCCAATCCTTCTATTTGGCCTTTGTCCCAACCTTTGTAAGAGGGCACTTGGCCGGGCGTATAAGATTTTTTGTTGTCTTTCTTAGCTGCTTTTGCTCTGATGACATAATCTTTCAGGAAATCTTCCAGCTTTCTGGAATCGCCTCTGCCTTTAGGGGCTGCAACGTTGAGCATGTGAAAGTTGGTCTCGTCTCTGTTGTCTTGATTTCTAGAAATGCCGTCGCTAAAGGCTCTTGTATAGGCAATGGTTCCTTCTTTGTCAACGACCATACCGTACATGCCTTCTTTTGGAGGAATGGGTCTGACCTGATGGAGCACGTCTAAGAAGTGCGGCATTTCCTCCGGAGTGTAGTAGAAACGCAGGTGCGGATACTCAGAAGCATCAAAATTTTCTACTAATGGGTTAGTTACTATGACGATGGTATAATCGGGTGCGTTTTTATGCTTTTTGGGCATTCTTTGTGCGTCTACTGTAGTGGGTACAAATAACATGGCTAACAAAGCCGTGCTAATGATGTACTTTAAAAAAGTTTTCATAGTTGATGATTTTAAAATTTGGACACAAAGATAGTTAAATATGGTATTGGAGCAGCCATCTCTTGGAGCAGCCATCTCTGATCTAGCGCGCCAAAAAAAATTATGGAAAATGTAAAGTACACAGAATCAGGTGTGTAGATTTTTGAAAACAAGAAGTGGCGCGCCAGATCAGAGATGGCGCGCCATTTGGCACACCATTGCACACCAAAAAGACGACATTTTACGCTATATTTGTCGTTTTGTGCGTTTAGGCAATGGATAAAAGCAATTTGGACATAAACAGGTTGAGTCAGCAAGCAGCGGGAGTGCATACTAACGGTGTTGCAGGCAGTCGGCTTTCCAAAGGTCGATTACGGGCCGAGTTGTGGGATAAATTGCATTTCATTCTGAGTGATTTTACGGACCGGATGATTAGAGGGGAGTTCTGGTACGACGGTTTGATAGATGTGGATATTCTAAAGCAAGCTTTACAGCATGTGGTGGAAGCACATCCAGTACTGCATAGCGCCTTCATAGACAGTGCCTTTAGACCGTATTGGGCTGTTCGGCCGTATGCTATAAACGATATTTTGACGGTTGTTGAGACGACGGTTATTGAGAACACCAGAGCCGAGGAGGAAGACGTGACCGACGGGAGTGACGGAAGTGACGGAAGTGACGGAAGTGACGGGAGTGGCGGAAGTGACGGGAGTGGCGGGAGCGACGGAAGTGACGTGACCGACGGGAGTGACGGGAGTGACAGGAGTGACAGGAGTGACAGGACCGAGGTGGAAGACGGGAGTGACGGGAGTGACGGGAGTGACGGGAGTGACAGGACCGAGGGGAGTGACGGAAGTGATGGGACAGACGGGACCGAGGGAAGTGACGGGAGTGACGGGAGTGGCGGGAGCGACCGACTGGGCAAGGTGCGGTATGACTTTATGAACCAAGTGATACCGGCAGACCACAACGTCCAATTCAAAGTAGCCTTGATCAACCACAAAGGAAAATCCATGCTGTGTGTGTTAGCCAACCATATGTGTATGGACGGCAAGGGGGCCTATATGTTATTTGAGCAAACGGCCCGGATCTATACGGCTTTGAAAAAGAGACAATCCATGCCTGCTATAAAGGCAGGTAGTCGAGCCGCATCCATGGTTTACTCGCGTATGAGTCTGTGGAACAAACTGGGGGCTTGGTTGCTGCTAAAGAACATCTCCCGATTGAAAGAGAAACGGACTTTTGCCTTTGAAAAAGAACATGTAGCTGACAGTTTGCAAATGGTCGTTCAAAAATGGAGCCTTGAAGATGCCGACAACATAAGAGAGATTGCCAAAAGGAGGCAGGTTACGGTCAATGATGTGTTGCTGTCGTGTTACGCACATGCGTTATGCGAAACATCCAATTTTCCGGAAGGCAGACCGTTTACCGTAACGTGTATGGTGGACAACAGGAAATACATCAAGCCCTCGGCAACTATTGGTTTGACAAATCACGTAGGACTTTTGCAGTTGAAGATGGACAGATGCGAATCGACTATTGAAAAAACGCTACATTGTGTCCACAACCTAACAAAACGGGGAAAAAATAAGCACTACTTTGGTTTGAGCGGAATACCTCTTATAGGCTTAGGATATGTGCTTCCGTTTTTTATAGTCAAACCGGGCACAAGGCTTTGGTTTACTCCGCCCGTTTTGGGATTTAGCAATTTGGGCATAATCCCTCACGAACCGTTGGCCATGGGAGATGTGGCGTTGGAAGATATTATGGTGATGGGGCCATCGCAGTACAAACGGCATTTGACGATAGCCATTCAGATGATGCACAACAGGTTGCTTTTTGGAGCGGCCGTTCGTGGTAGCGAAAAAGATAAAGAAAAGATACAGGACCTATTTACGAATATGAGAAAACATATGAGAGAATTGCTGAGGAATGAGGAATGAGGAGTGAGGAGTGAGGAGTGAGGAGTGAGGAGTGAGGAGTGAGGAGTGAGGAGTGAGGAGTGAGGAGTAAGGAGTAAGGAGTAAGGAGTAAGGAGTAAAAGTGATATGACAAGTATTATAGATATATTGTTGGAGAGGGCTCAGGAAAACCCGCACGGAAAAATTTTGAATTTCCTGGATTACTCCACAGAAGAGGCCACTGTTACGGAAGTTACCATGCAGATGGTCTTAAAAAATGCGTTGGCCATAGCCCAAGCGTTACGAA
The DNA here is from genome assembly GCA_012839605.1 of Bacteroidales bacterium. Classification (GTDB taxonomy): domain Bacteria; phylum Bacteroidota; class Bacteroidia; order Bacteroidales; family UBA932; genus DMER64. Next base: position 4,449 of record DUNA01000005.1, on the reverse strand, counting down.
AAAAAGGAGCCAAGAAAGGAGATCGTGTGGTGATTTTTTCTCTACAAGATCCCGGAACTATATATGCTGTGTACGGAGCCATGATGGCCGGCACTATTTTTACTATTATTCCCCCGCCCATTGACGAGGGGAAAACGGAACGTTTTGTTTCTGTGGTAAAATCCTGCAAACCTAAGTTCATCATATCCAATTACGCGTTGGAACAAGAAGCCGGCAACGAGCAGAAAACAACGAATGGACAAAAGAACGGAACGTCTGTGCAGCCGACCAAACAGTTGTTGAAGAAGGCGTTTTTTCAAACCATACGAATGCAGCGGCTGTATACGGACTTGGTAACAGAGGAGGCGGGAAAAGAAGCAGTGAAGGGTGGACAGGCGCTTGGGTTAAGGAAGGGCAGTGGAGAAGGTGATGCGTTAGGGAAGGAAGAAGTGACGGGTGGGCAAGCGCTGGAGGTGTTGCTGCAAGAGGTGCTGCAGAAAGGCAGGGAACACAACCTGTTGGAACAGATAGCCGGACCAAATGAAGTGGTGTATTTGCAATACACGTCGGGTTCTACGAGCGAGCCCAAAGGCGTAAAAGTCACTCTCAAAAATTTGATGGTCCATATAGACCAGGTGCAAGACCGCTACGATTATTCCACAGGCCAAAGGCTGGCTTTATGGGTGCCGTTTTTCCACAACATGGGGTTGCTCTTTGGCATTTTCTTGCCTGTTAGCGCCAAAGACGGCAAAGTCTTCTTCCTGGAAACTCGGCAATTTTTGAAAAAACCCACTTTGTGGTTGAAGGTTCTTGCCGATTACAAAGCTGCTTTGACGTTGGCACCCAACAGCGCGTACGCGTTGTTTCCCAGTATCCTCACACCGCAGGCCGCCGCAGCGTACGACTTGAAGCATGTGCAGTATTTCATGAGCGGGTCCGAGTTCGTAGATCCCGCCACGTTCAGGGCTTTTGGGCAACTCTTTGGGTTGAAAGACGAGGTCTTTGCCAGCGGCTACGGCATGGCCGAGAATGTGTGTTTGGCAACGGCATGTCTTGAGAGCGACAGGAACGTCTGGTTGGATGAGGAGGCCTTGCGCAAAAACCGCTTTGAGCTGTGCGAACCGGGACAAGGGAAGGAACTGGTGAGCCTCGGCCCGCCTATTAAGGGCCTGACGATGGTGGCGGTAGATCCGGAAACGGGCAAAGCGTGCGGGGAGAACGAGATTGGCGAGATGTATATCCAAGGCGATAGCGTTTGTGCCGGGTATTGGAAAAATCCCAAAGAGACGGAGCATTTCAAGATGCAGATAGAAGGGTACGACGGGTATTTTTACAGGACGGGCGATATGGGTGTGATTTATCGGGGACATTTTTATATGACCGGTCGTAGCAAAGAGATTTTGGTCATCAACGGTGAAAACGTGTATCCGCAAGATATTGCAGCTACCTTGAAAAAACACATAGCTGCATTGGCGGCAGATTCATTGTCCTTTTTTACAGCGGCCATAAACGGTAGAGAAACGGTAGTGGCTTGTGTGGAAACGGACAAGACACAACATGATTTTGCAATTCTTGCGGCACGCATCAATAGGGAAGTGGCGCGGATTTTTGAGTTCTCTTTCGCAGATATCGTATTTGTCAAGAAAAACCTTTTGCCCAGGACGGACAACCGCAAAATCCGTATGCATAAGGTCAGGGACTTGTATTTGTCGGGGATGCCGGATGTGCTTTATAGCAGCAAAGACAACGCCGGTGCACAAAAGAAAGTTCTCGATCCCCACATGGCTTTGGACGGCATCTATGAAAAAGTCAAAGCCGTGTTCGATACCTTGTTGGAAAAACAAGATTACGATCCCGATGCCGGTTTTCTGGAGCTGGGAGGCGATTCGCTCCGATTGGTAGAGTGTGTGTGCAGGATTGAGGAGGAGTTTTGCATCACCTTGGATGTTAATAAAATAGGGCCTAATGCTTCTGTAAATGCCATTGCGCAATACGTACAAAATCATTTGTTGGAAGGCGGCGGAATGGGTATGAAAATAGATTTGTTGAAGGAGTGTACGTTGGATGAAGCCATTGCACCTCAGGCTCCGTACGACCACCTGCCGGCTGATAGTAAAAACGTGTTTCTGACGGGAAGCACGGGGTTCTTGGGGGCGTTTCTTATCCGTTCGCTTCTGGAAAAGAACAGCGGAGAAGATTTTATGGTGTATTGCCATGTAAGGGCTGAACATGCGCAGGCGGGGATGGAGCGGATTGTAGCCAACATGAAGCATTACCGTTGCTGGAAAGATAAGTTCGCACCGCATTTGCAAGCCGTTACGGGGGCGTTGGATTTGCCTCTGTTGGGTATGGATAAAGATGTATATGAAGATTTGAGCCGACGGATAGATGCCGTGTACCACAACGGCGCGGTGCTCAATTTCTTATTTCCGTATGCGTATATGAAAGACGCGAACGTAGAGGGTACGCGAGAATGTTTGCGTTTTGCTTGCCAGGGCAAACCCAAATACTTCCATTACGTATCTTCTTATAGCGTGTATGACAATCCCTCGCATTTGGGTAAAACAGTGTACGAGAACGATCCGTTGGTATCCGGAGAGGGCTTTACGCTGGGCTATTCGGAAACAAAGTGGGTGTCGGAAAAATTGGTGCAAATAGCAAAAGGGAGAGGCTTGAAAGCTTGCATCTTCCGGCCCGGAGAAATCACCGGAGATACCGTTCACGGCATTTGGGAGACGAAAGATTTGTTGAGCCGATTGATTGTGGGCAGCATACAGATGAAAATGACTCCCCGCCTGAAAACTCGGTTGCGCATTGTACCCGTTGATTATGTGAGTAGGGCCATTGCTCATATTTCCAGGCAAAACGACGCCTGCGGATTGGCGTTCAACTTGTTGAATCCGGAAGCATTTACCGTTCGTACGATGGTCAAAGCCATCCGTCACATGGGGCACAAAAACAAATTGGTGCGTTATGGAATCTGGCGGGACGCGCTGTTGCAAGCCGATATCAGAGAAAATCCTTTACGGGTGCTGGCATCGCTCTTCCCGGAAGACACTCCGGAAATGAGGAAAAGGAGCGATTCATTGGTCAACCGCTTTGGAGATTTGCAGCCCAAGTACGACATATCCAATACTACTCGTTTCTTAAAAGACACAGACATTCCGGACTTGTTGCAGAAAGAGGATTTGTTATCTGTCTATTTGAAATATTTTGAAGAGCAATAAGTCGTCTTCACCAGGGGTGTAGGTTCGTTGTTCAATAAGGTATGTAGCAAGGGATCTTGCAGTACCCGGCGGTAGTCGTACTCTTGGCCATCAATCAATACTTTATTGGAAATCAAACGGGCTCCGTGGCTGTAGTCCACATACGTATCTATATGGATGTTGGTGACCGGCTGTATGCGAATTCCATCCAATTTGTGCCAACCGTAGATGGTTACGTGACGCGTCCGAACCGTATCGGCCAATTTTCCGGATATGACAATATCTTTTTTGGTACCGGCTACAAAAACACCCGGTTTGTGACCGGCGGCTTTGCGTTGTGCCTGGACTATTTTGGAATGGTCGTAGAGGATATCGGGGGTTATGTTCCGTATGCCACGGGGAATAAAATTGAAAGGCTCCAATTTGAGTATGGATTTTTCATACACCATATCCACTACCATGGGAGTAGGCAGGGAAGCATCCAGCCTGTCGGCTATTTTCTGGGCTGTTTTGGGTCCTAGTGGGATGATAAAATAATCGTCTTCCGTACCTATGGACAAGTAATCCGGAGATACATAAAAAGTGACGTGCCGTTGCGTTCCTTGGGCATCTGTCAGGGTAGTGTCTATTTGTACAAATTGGGTTAGGAATTCCGGGAAATTGCAGTTTTGGAATTGCTCCCAAATGGCTTGCTCTCTGTCTTCAAACGACAATTCCCGTATGTTTTCATAGAATACAGACCCGGGAATCCGCTCCCGTTGTTGGCAACGACACGGCCCTGCAATCAGCAGTATGGCCGCTGTGATGGTGAGGATTTTGCGCATAGGAACAAAGATACAAAGATTTCTTGCGCACTGCACGGCTCCCAGCCTCAAGATGGTGCGCAACGGAGAGATAGCACAAAATGTATATGCTTGACCAACTGGCAGATAGAGCCATGTGTCGAAAATTCCTGCGCACCATCTTGAGGCTGGGAGCCGTTAAAGTTGTTAAAGACTTGGAAAACACGTTTGTTAATACTAGATTTGTAGAAATAAACACAAATAGCCAAATAAGAAAAATATGATAGAAGAATTTAGTTTTGAAAATTTCATGTCCTTCAAAACAATGACAACGTTAATGATGTCTGCGGCGAATATTAAATCCATTTCACCTGAATTGGATACAGATAATGTCATTAATGTTAATAACCAAACACAGTTGCTTAAGGCGAAGGCAATATATGGAGCGAATGCTTCAGGTAAGAGTAATGTGGTAAAAGCAC
>DUNA01000053.1 GCA_012839605.1 Bacteroidales bacterium | reverse complement strand
TTAAACGCTTTTTAGATACGGAAAAGGCTATTTGGCAGGAAGAAGGTATGGGTTGGCGAGAAGAAGGGACGGGGTGGCTGGAAGGAGAGACGGGTTGGGAGGAGGGTACGGAGTGGTGGGAAGAGGGAACGGGTTGGTCCGGTTTGTACAAACGGTAAAAAACGCGGAAGGGGCCCGATACAAATGTATCTCCTTCCAAAAAAAGCGAGTCGATTTCTTTTTTGGAAGACAAACGCATGTCTTTTGGAAAGGTATACCTAATCATGGTCTTTTTTTGTATTCCAGTACCGTTCCCGGTTCTTGTTCACCTTCTGTTGTAAAGTAATATTCCACAACAGCTGTCATAAGAGAGTCTTTTAAGGAAGTGACACGCCAATCTTGATATAAATCTTGTTTTTCTGCAAAATGTAAGGTCAATACGTTGCAATAAAATTGGTACTGTCCTTCGTATGCCTTCTCTTCTTCTGTCAGGAGAACAGATGTACTTGTTTTGAAATACAAGGTATTGGGTATATCGGGAGCGGCTTTGTCCACAGCCGTAAGGTCCCATGTGCCGTAGATCAGCTCTCTGTAATGGTTGTAATTTTCTTGACACGATGACATGCACAACACCATCAGACAAACAATACACAACCGGAGTGTATGTTTCATGATAGTTTTTCCTTCTCTAGATAGAGGGTAAGGGCTTGAGCAATAGAAGGCGCTTCCGGTGTGGGCGCTTCAAAACAAGGCTCCAGGCCGGCTTCTTTGAGTGCGGCTGCTGTAGCTTTGCCAAACGTACCAAACAAGGTGGAATTTTGCTTAAAATTGGGGAAGTTTTCCGTTAGGGAACGAACATCTGCCGGCGTATAGAAAATAAGCATTTGGTAATTTTTCAAATTGACCTTTGACAAATCTTCGTTTAAGGTACGTGTGAGAATGGCTTTTGTAAATGTAAGACCTGCGTCTTCAAAGGCCTTGGGAAGATCCGGGTTGTAACAATCGGCCAACGTAAGCAAGAAGGTTTCGCTTTTGTGTTTTGTACCTACAGCTTCTATGAGTGACGGGATATTTCCTTTCCCAAAAAAGATTTTTCTTTTTCTGTATACTATGTATTTCTGAAGGTATAGCGCCACAGCCTCTGTAGAACAGAAATACTTCATAGAATCCGGTACGGTAACACGCAATTCTTCACTAAGAGTAAAGAAGGTATCAATAGCGGAACGCGATGTAAATACAACAGCTGTATGTTCAGCCAAGTTGATGCGCTGTGCCCTGAAATCTTTTGCAGACAATCCTTCCACACGAATAAACGGAATGAAGTCTATGTTCAGACCATGTTTTTCTTTGATTTCCTCATAAGGAGAACATCCGCTAGATGTTGGTTGTGAAATAAGTATGTTCTTGATCTTCATAGTCGTATCCCCGCAAATATATGTATTAATACTCCTAAGGGTATTATTTCCAAAATGCAAAGATACAAAATCCAGAAAAAAACAGAGAATCCGGCAGAAAGAAAAATCCGCAGACTACGTATGGCATGGAACAGACAGCTTAAAAAAACGAGTGTTAACCCTATGATTAAAAGAACGTTTCCCGTACTTATTTTCAAAAGCGCAAAGAGTAATAAAAAAGGGATAAAAGCAAACCCCGCCATGATGGCATAATCACGCCCTGTACGTTCTAAAAGGCTTGTAAAAGAGGGGTGTTCAATAACCCATCCTATAAATCTTAGGGCAAAAAATCGTACAGTGCTCCAGGCAAGCAGAACGCCCAAAACTCCAACAAAAACGATAGGTTTGGATAGGCCCAGAAGGAAAGGAGGCAAAGGAGACAAGAGTGTAGTGGAGGAGGTGATGAAATAAGCAAATATTGCCATGGTGTATGCAAGCAAAAAGGTGCGCGAAAATCGAATGTCCTCCTGTTCGTCGCTGTCTAAAGAAATGTTGTACCTAAAATTGCTCAACAACAACGCAGTGAATGTGTCACGTGTAAAAAGATACCCTATGCAAAAAGCAACTACAAGACCCAAGACAATGTAATCCATAATATGAGAG
>DUNA01000052.1 GCA_012839605.1 Bacteroidales bacterium | reverse complement strand
TTATATTTGTCGCATGGTTCGTTACCAAAAAACAAAATGCACTTTTTGCATCTTATTCTGTATGTGTTCAGTATCTCTTTTTTCGCAGAATCCGGAAAAAACACATACGGAAAGAAGTTTTCTTGGGAATGTGATCCATTTTTTCACGCAACCGGTAGATTATTGTCGTAAACCCGTTCATGCAGAACAAATTGTATTGCCGTTAGACCTTATGGAAAACAACGTGTGTACGCATCCGGAAGACAAATTGTTGGGCTATATATGGGAATCTCAACGGGAACCGGGGTGGACGGTTTTTGAAAAACAAGAAGACGGTACTTTCATTGCCAAAATCCTCAGAAGTCCGGCAACGGATGCCCATACGGGAGCGGTGGATTTTAGAAACCCCAACAAGAAGCTTAAAAACAGGCCTCTACTGGGCCTTATTTACGGTGAGGGACTGCGCTACGAAGATGGCATGTGGAAAGCCGAATCCTTGTACCATCCCAACTTTGGTTTGTCCGTGAACAAAGGTCTTTTCTTTTTGAACAAAGACGGGGAACTGATTGCCCGTGGCAGCAAATGGGGCATCACGTCCACGGAGTGTTACAAAATTGTATCTACTTTACAATAATGGCATTGGCCACACGTCTTTCTCCCTTATTATCAAACTTTTTGTTGTCCGAGGGGTGGTTGATTACACCTACGGCATGCGATTGTCTTTTGCGAACACATAAAGTGGAAGATCCCCCTCCGTCCAAATTCAACGCGTCTTCCGCGTGCAACCAACGCATGATATCCTGCAATTCTTTTATGGATACACCTTCTGCTTGCTCATGTCTGCCGTCTACCACTACCATAAATACTTTCCCGTTTTTCCCTATACCAATGGCTGAGCGGGGATGGCGCCGAGTATTAAAAGCTTGATCCAAGATGTCTGCGTCTTCCCCTTTGTATCGTAAGAGCGGTCCGGAAGACATCAGATCGCGCGCTTTTGCTTGTTTTTCCCAATTGTCCCTGTCTCTTCTCTCCATAGAAACCGAAGGAACAGGTACGATAAATAGTTTTCCTTTTTCATCAACTCCTACACAAGCCGATTGCCTGAAAGAGCGCAATCCGTCTTTGCTTGTCTTATTGGGAGCCAATTCTTTTCCTTGAATACGCAAATAATTGTAAGACATCCAAGGAGCATCCCACGTGAAAAAGGACCCGTTGATTCCTGCCAAAGCATGGGCGTAATCTACAAATTCGCTAGTAAGCACCAGGACGGAATCTGCCACTATATCAAAACAAAAAGAAGGATGGATTTCCAATACAGACACAAATTGGTTGGAGTGGAACAACTCCTTGTCTGTAAAAGCACATTGCTTCAAACGAATACCTCCTGCATGGTATGTAGTCGTTGTCCATGAAGCCGTTGCAAAGACAAGAGAATCTTTTTGCTGTCCATAAACCGGAAAAAGATTGAGAATAAGAATAAGACAAAGAAGTGAACGCGTTCGCATAACGATTTTTGTTTGTAAACATAACAAGAATTGCTTAAAAAGATGCGTATCTTTGCACGTCATTGTATGAATATTCAACTATGAAAAACCACCCTATCATTAAAGCCGGCATTATTGGATTTGGCAGAATGGGAGAAATGTATCTGAAAGAAATCAGCAAAAGCCCGCTCTGGAAGATTTGTGCCATTTGCGATATAGATCACGAAGCTCTGGAAATAGCCGGCCGATTGGCTCCAAAAGGGACTCTTTTGACTCAAAACGAAAACGATATTTTTGAATCAGAGGAAATAGATGTCATTATCTTATCTACGTTGGCCGATGCAAGAAAAGACCATCTTTTTAAAGCTGTAGAATCCAAGAAGCATGTCATAACAGAAAAGCCCATAGGTGCTTCTTTGGAAGAGCAGGTTGCCGTTCTTGGGAAATTAGAAAACTCGGACATACTGGTGGCCGTGGATTTGCCGCTTAGAAATGCTTGGTACCACAAAACAATAAAAGAATTTATTGATTCAGAGCAAATTGGAGAGTTGGCTATTGTACGAGTATGTCATATGACACCGGGATTGGCTCCGGGAGAAGGCCATTGGGCAGAAGGTCCTTTGTTTCACGATTGCGGAATGCATTATGTGGACATAGCCCGTTGGTACGCAGAAAGCGAATTTAAGACGTGGAATGCACAAGCCATCCGCATGTGGAATTATGAAGAACCCTGGTGGCTTCAGGTACACGGTACGTTTGAAAACGGAATTGTCTTCGACATTACACAAGGTCACGTATACGGACAGCTGGCCAAAGACCTTACCCATAACGGATATGTAGACCTGATAGGTACCAAAGGCATTGCAAGAATGAACCACAATTACGTAACGGCCACGGTAGAATTGCACGGTACATCCAAAACTCATGTCATCAAAAAGCCTTTTGGAGATAAAAATTTAGATATCCTATTGCATAAGTTTGCACAATCCCTCATGCAAGGACATAGAGATCCGTTCTTACCCAGAGTAGAAGATGCTGCCCTTGCTTCTGAATATGCATGGAAATTTTTGAACAATGCGGCATTGAATGAAATGCCGGTACGTGGCAACTTGCAAACGTTGGAGGAAATACGAAAACGAAGAAACAACAAACGCATTGGATACGGATTGTTGAGGAAAAAGAAACATATGGAATAATGGATACTAAAAAACGAGCCGTCGTTGTAGGGGCCACTTCGGGTATTGGTAAAGCTACAGCACAAATCCTTGCTGAAAAAGGTTGGAATGTGGGTGTGGCCGGCAGACGCAAAGCCCTTTTGGAAGAGCTGCAAGCAGCATCACCGGATCGGATTGTATATCAAGTACTGGATGTTACGGCACCGGATGCGGAGGAAAATTTGAACCAATTGATTGCCAAACTGGGAGGTATGGATTTGTTCCTCTTCAGCGCCGGGTACGGTTTGACAAATTTATCTTTAGATGTTCAAATTGAAAAAGATACAGTCCAAACGAATGCAGTAGGTTTTGTGTCCTTGATTCATGCTGCTTTTCAATTTTTCTGCACCCAAGGACACGGCCATCTGGCCGCCATTACTTCCATTGCCGGTACAAGAGGCATAGGTCCTGCCGCTTCCTATTCAGCCACAAAGCGTTTTCAAACAACGTATCTGGCAGCCCTGTCTCAGATGGCACACAACAAAAAACTCCCCATTACTATTACAGACATACAACCGGGTTTTGTAAAGACAGACTTTATATTGCACAAATATCCCATGCAACTGGATGTGACGTATGTGGCCAAACACATTGTACGTGGTCTGGAAAAGAAGAGAAGAAAAGTCATCATAGATTGGCGTTACCGTTTTGTAGTATGCATTTGGCTTCTATTGCCACGCAAGTGGTGGGAACGTCTGAATCTCACCTCTTTTATCAAGAAATAAGTGTTCTGTACTTGTTGTACAGCTGTTCTAAAGCTCTTTCCAATAGGGAGCGAGGACACCCTACGTTCAAACGCATAAAGCCTTCTCCTCCCTCTCCAAACATGGTTCCGTCATTTAGGGCCAAGCCTGCTTCTACAAAGAAATTGGGAACGCTGTTGACTCCTACTTCTTTCAAATCCCTTCCATCTAACCAGACAAGGAAAGAAGCGTCCGGTTTAGGTACGCGTATCAAAGGAATGTAACGCGGCAATTCTTCTGCTACATAATCAATGTTGGCTTGTACGTATGCGAGCATCTGACGATGCCATTCTTTTCCTTGCGTATACGCGGCACGCGTAGCAAGAGTTGCTATAAACGTGGCGTCGTTCAAATCACTGGCACCCAGAAAGTCGTAAAATCCTTTTCTCAATTGCGGATTGGGGACAATGGCATAGGAGCTGACCAAGCCTGCCATGTTAAAAGTCTTTGAAGGAGCATTGAATACTACGCCTATTTGTGCTGCTTCTTGCGATACGGTGGTAAAAGGAATGTGCTTCTTGCCATAGAGTGGCATGTCTGCGTGGATTTCGTCCGATACCACGGTAACGTTGTACTTGTGACAAATAGAAGCCAAAGTGGTTAACGTTTCTTTATCCCACATACAACCTCCCGGATTGTGCGGACTTGTGAGGATGAACAAAGGACACCTACGGCGTTTGAGGATGTCTTCCAGATTGTCAAAATCCATATGAAGGCGGGTGCCGTCCCAGCGCAAGGGGTTGTTGATCACTACCCTGCCGTTGCTTTCAATAACTCTTTTGAAAGGATGGTAGACGGGAGGCTGTATGATGACAGAATCTCCTTTTCCAGTAAAATGGAGGATGGACAAGCCTACTCCTTTCACAATACCGGATATAAACGTCATCCATTCTTCTTTGATATCCCAGTCGTGCATGTACTTTTGCCAATCTATGATGGATTGCCAATACCCATCCGGAATCATGGTATATCCATAAATGGGATGACTCAGCCTGTCTTCCAGAACCTTTCTGATAAATGGAGGCGTCTCAAACTCCATGTCTGCCACCCATAGCGCCAGTAAGTCTTCTCTCCCAAAAAGTGTTTTCAGTTGCCTTAGCTTGACGGTGTCCGTTCCCCGTCTGTCAATAATGGTATCAAAATCGTAATTCATGATAACGTTTTTCTATAAGTATCCGGTTTTCCTATGTCCAGAACTTGTATGGTAGGTAATTCCACCCCCCTTACCGTGTGGTGAGGTGCTTGCTCTAAAAAGAAATCTATGATTGAAAAAACACGGTTTTTCCGTGTAGATAATAATTCTATGGCTTGTGGAGAAAGGACATAGATACCGGAAAACGCTCTTTCCATGCTGTCTTGCTCTCCGGTACCTTGTCCGGTACCCTCTTGTATCATTCTTGTTTCTCCCAGAGTTTTGTTTCTCCAGCCGGACAAACGCCACTCTGTGTCAAACAACAATTGTCGCGAAGATTCTCTGGGTGTAACCAACAAGGCGGCCAAATCTTCAGACCTCAGTTCTTTCATAAGATCCGGCAAATAAATGTCTGACAAGATATCCACATTGTGAACGAGCACCGGTTCTGTAGAATCAAACAAAGCGCAGGCGTGTTTTAAGGCCCCTCCCGTACCCAAAATCTCTTTGCTTTCGTCTGAAAAACAGATGGTAACGGGAGGAAGGTTCCTCTCTTCCAAATAATCACTTACGAATGCACGTATTTGCCCCGGCAAGTGGTGTATGTTGATGATGATTTTTGTAAACCCCTGCTCTACCATTTTATCCAACAACCCTTCCAAGGCCGGTATCTCTTTTCCGTCTTTCTGTTTCACCGGTATCAAAGCCTTTGGGATCTGATGGGTAAGCGGTCGCAAACGCGTTCCCAAACCTGCTGCCAAAATCATTGCCTGCATGTTGTCTACAAATCTATTTCTATATCTAATTCTCTATGGTATAGGTGTACGTTAATATCGTATTTTTTTGACAAATATTCACTCATGAGCCTGGCGCAATATACAGAACGGTGTTGCCCTCCTGTACAGCCGAAGCAACACATCAAGTGGGTGAATTTGCGTTCCATATACCGTTGCACGTGTTTGTCCATAAGAGCATAGGCATGGTCCAGAAAGGTATGTACTTCGCCTGCTTCTTCCAAAAATTGGATTACCTGCGGGTCTTCTCCCGTGAAATGCCGATAATGTTCAAATTTCCCCGGATTTTCCAAGCCTCGGCAATCAAAAACATATCCCCCTCCGTTTCCGCTTTGGTCAATGGGGATGCCCTTTTTGTAGGCAAAACTGCATACGGTAACGTTCAGTTTCCGCTCCTTGTCCATGTCTGAATACTGCCTCATGTTTGTCAATTCCAACAAAAGAGAAGACAAGTAGGGATATTCCTTGAAAGGTTCTTTAAGCAGTTTCCTCAGGTTGTCTATGGCAAACGGTACGCTTTGCAAAAAATGGGGTTTCTTTTCAAAATACCCGCGAAAACCGTAGGCCCCCAATACTTGAAGCGTTCGGAACAACACAAAGTGCTTGAGTTGGTTGTGGAATTCATCTTCCTCAATGGAGCTGTATTGTTTTAAGGCTTGCAAATACGTTTGAATGAGTGAATCTTTCAGTTCGTCTGAATAGTGGGCTCTTGCCTGCCATACAAACGAAGCCACATCGTAAAAAACAGGACCTTTGCGGCCGCCCTGAAAGTCAATAAAATAAGGGATTCCATCCAGAAGCATCACGTTTCTGGCCTGGAAGTCTCTGTACAAAAAAGTATCTGAAGTATTTTGTAAAAGAACTTTTGAAAGATTTTGGAAATCGTTTTCCAATTCGATTTCGCTAAAATCCAGGCCCGTGGCTTTTAAAAAACAGTATTTGAAATAATTCAAATCAAAAGAAACCATTCTTTGGTCAAAGTTCGGTTGCGGATAGCAAACGGAGAAATCAAGACCCCGGGCACCTTTGAATTGCAGTTCCGGCAATGCTTCTATGGCTTTATGCAACAGGGCTTTTTCCGTAGCATTGTACGTACCTCTTGCTCTGCCTTCCTCTACTGCGCCATACAAGGTAATATCTCCCAAATCTTGTTGGATGTAACAAGAGAAATCTTTGCTGTGTGCATATACAAGCGGAACGGCAAGGCCTTGCTTATGAAAATGATCTGCAATGGCAATAAATGCCTTGTTTTCATCTATGCAGGAGCCTAAGGTGCCAATAAGAGTACCGCTAGAGCCTTCCATCCTGAAATACCTTCTGTTGCTACCGGACGAGGTCAGTTCAGTAACGGTATGGGCCTTTTCACCTGTATACGATTTAAATAGAGAATGAAGTTTCTTCATGAGTCACAAAATTAGCAAAAAAAACAATACCGGGAGTGTTTACAAAGGTTTCATAACGGCATTCCATAAGGCTTTCCGCAGCGTTCCGTTTGCATCGTCTCCGTCATACATCCAGCACATCATGCCCTTCATTCCCATAGACAACATCCAAGTGCCTTTTATGGCTATGCTTGCCGCGTTGTCGTACCCGCAATAAAAAGCTCCCGTATTTTTAATAGTAACGTAAGGTACAGAAGCCGTCGGGTCCCAATTGTTGACGTCATATGTGGCGGGGTCCATTTTCTTTATTTGTGCGTAGGTAACGGCAGAGGGATTTTGAGAAAAAGATATTCTTCCATAAAAAGGAATGCCCAAGACCATTTTTTCTACAGGGAACCCTGCTGCTTTATAGGCGTTGAGTGCCCTTACACAATCCCAATAAGCACGCTTGTCTTCCAGTGCGGAATGGTGATTAGGTGCTTGGTCCATATCGTACGTCATGATATTGACAAAATCCACGTAAGGGGCCACGGCATGCAAATCTATATACCGGCTCCCTTCTGTCGTTTGTTTTGCATCCATTACGTAACCGGGGAACGTAATCAAATAGTTCGGTCCTAAGGTTTCCCTCAATTGTTGCATCAACAACACGTGATTACGGGTGTCGTTTTTTGGGTCGGAAGCGTGGCCGCTCCAAGAAATACCGGGAAATTCCCACCCTATGTCAATTCCGTCCAAGTCCCATTCTTTCACAAAAGCAAGACAATCTGCAGCAAACGCCTGTCTGTTGGCTTCTGTGGCGCTCGTTACGGAGAACCCACCTTGTTGGGTATTGTCCTTATTTTCAACAGTATGAGTAAATCCCAGCAAGATTTTCAAATGCGGATGGCTTCTCTTCAGCGCCATTATATCTTCAAAACGTGATTGGCTTCCCTGAAGTGCAAATTTTCTATACATTCCGTTGTCTACATACAATTCCGCAAAAGCGTAGCAAATGTGCGTAAGGTATGTAGGGTCCGGAATTTCTTTTCCATAGTATGTGACATAAGACAAAGCTATACGTCCTTCTATTTTTTCTGCCGGTACAAATACTTCGTTCATATCATCATCGGGATTGGGTTTGGGTTCTATTCTCTCTCTATTGCAAGAAACGAGCAACAGAAAAAGAAAGGGTACGATTAAGAAAAACCGTTTCACATTAGTAGAGGTAGTACTTGGCAGACAGTTCTTTAAATGCATCTACGTCTTTATACCAATAGTCTTTTATGTCTTCAAATAGGTATCTTTCAGTAAATTTTGCGGTCACATACGGACTGCCTACTACTTTATAATGTCTGTCCAAGTTGAAAGTAAGTTCCGGGTTCAATTTGTGCATCTCTTGCAGCACGTAAAAATTCACGTCTGTTAAAGGCGCCGTAGCCGGGTCTATCAAATGGGCCTGTACGCCGCTCAAAGTAGTTCCTTGCCCTTTGCTGTAAAAAGGTCTGAAGTATATGGGTCTGAAATGGAGTCCCGGCAAAGCCAGGTTGTTCAGGTTTGCTGCCAGTTCATGGGCATCCACACCTCCTTCTACAGCTGCAAACAACTGGAACGGAAGCGTATACCCCACTCCAATGGATACGTCCCTTAAATCGCCTGTAATGCCGCTCATTGGATAGAAAAACGAGGTGATGGCTTGCGGAATGTGTGGCGAAGAGGCAATCCACTGCAATCCCGTTTGGTCGTAAAACATATCACGACTCCAGCCTTCCATAGGTATGACAGTCAATTTGCATTGCGCGCTTTCTCCGGCACGAGCTCCGGAACCCAACATCCGTTCTCCGTTCAGCAGCAACGCCAATTCTCCGCATGTAAGTCCGTATACGTAAGGGATTCTGAATTGACTGACAAACGTAAAGCAACCGTCTTCCACATAACAACCTTCCACTTTCAATCCTCCAATGGGATTGGGTCTGTCCAACACCACAAATTCTATATCCAGTTCTGCACAAGCTTCCATGGCCAGTCCCATAGTGGATATGTACGTAAAGGAACGCGAACCAATGTCTTGTATGTCATACACAAGCACGTCTATGCCTTCGAGCATGTCCGGCGTAGGTTTGCGTGTGGCTCCGTATAACGAAAATTCAGGCAATCCCGTTACCGGGTCTGTTTGAGAAACAATGCGATGGCCTGCATGGGCTTCTCCACGTACTCCGTGTTCCGGTCCGTACAAAGCCACCAGTTCTACTCCCGGTGCTTGGAACAGCAAATCTATGGTGGATATCAAATCTTTGTCTACTCCGGTGGGATTTGTAATCAAACCTACTCGTTTTCCTTGCAAACAAGCGTAACCGGATTCTTTCAGTACGTCAATACCCGTTTTGACAACTATGTCACGCGATTGACAAGAGATGACCAATAAAACCGATACAATAAAAAGTACAAATTTGCGGTTGTTTTTCATGTTTTTCATGTTAAGATTTTTTTCCATAATCTGCAGGCAATTTCCTGCTCACCAAATAAGAAGCTAAAATTCCGGGCAAGGTGCACAAGCATACAAACCAGAAGAAACGTTCGTACCCCATAAATTCCTGAATGGCCCCTGCAGCCATACCGGGCAACATCATACCCAAAGCCATGAAACCGGTTCCTATGGCGTAATGCGATGTTTTGTGCATGCCTTCTGCCACGTAGATCAAATAGAGCATAAACGCCGTAAAGCCAAAGCCGTAGCCCAATTGTTCCATAGCTACGGAACCTATAATGACATAGATGTTGTCCGGCATAGCGGAAGCCATGTATACGTATAACAAATCAGGCAAGTTGATGGCCAACGCCATAGGTATGATCCATTTCTTCAATCCCCCACGCGATACGGCTATACCGCCTACAATACCTCCCAACAACAAAGCGATGACGCCTATGGTACCGTATACCATTCCTACTGTTGCCGTAGGTAATCCCAGCCCTCCCGCTTGCGATGTGTCCAACAAAAAAGGCGTGGCAATCTTCACCAACTGCGATTCGCCCAAACGGTATGTCAAGATGAAAAAGAAAATGAGTCCCAAATCTTTTTTCTTGAAAAAAGAAACAAACGTTTGAAAGAAATCTTGCAAAAGCCCAACCGGTGTGATGTTGTCGCGAGACACATCAGCCGCGGGCTTGGGCAGAACCATCTGGTGGTACAATGTGAGAATCAGGAAGATGGCTGCCAGAAAGTAAAAAGACAAACTCCAGGCCATCGGAATGTTCCCGGCCAAACCGGGAATGATTTTGCCTTCTTCCAGGTAGCCGGCCAACATCACAAGCAAGCCTTGTCCAAAAATGGTGGCAAAACGGTAAAACGTGTTGCGGATGCCAACAAAGAAAGATTGTTCCCCTTGCGTGAGTGCCAACATATAAAAACCATCTGCGGCTATGTCATGTGTTGCCGAGCTGAAGGCAATCAACCAGAAAAAAGCCAACGTGCTCTTTAGGAAAAATGTAGTGGGTATGAAAAACGCTACCCCTGCAAATCCCACAGCAACAGCACTTTGCATAAGAACTACCCAGAGTCTTTTTGTTTTTATCAAATCTACAAACGGACTCCAGATGGGTTTTATGACCCAAGGCAAATACAGCCAGCTTGTATAAAGGGCTATTTCCGTATTGGACAACCCCAACCGTTTGTACATGATGACGGCAATGGTCATTACGGCTACATAAGGCAAGCCTTGTGCAAAATACAACGTGGGAATCCAGGACCAGGCGTTTTTACCTGGCTTTGAGGCAGTTTGTTTCATGAATACAGTTTTTCAATTCGGGAACCGGGGTAATAATGCTGAAGAATTTCCCGGTACGTAAAACCTTTGTCGACCATAACAGCGGCTCCAATTTGGCA
>DUNA01000091.1 GCA_012839605.1 Bacteroidales bacterium | reverse complement strand
GCCATAGCTTGGAACGTGGCGGAAGAATCTTTCCTGAAAGGAAGCCAAGCCGTATCTGCTCTTAAAATCAGAGCCGGTTGGGGACGCACGGGACAACAAGATATCGGTTCCGACTATTATCCCTACCTGGCCAGGTACTTGTCTTCTTCTTCACCGGAGATGCAATACCTCTTTGGCAATACGTTCTATACCACCTTGGCTCCGTTGGCTTACAACGCCAACTTGAAATGGGAGACTACAGAAACGTACAACGTGGGTCTTGACTTTGGATTTGCCAAAGACCGCGTTACGGGAAGCGTAGAAGCGTATTACCGCAACACATTTGACTTGCTGAACGTCATTTCCACACCGCTCGGATCCAACTTTGGAAACAGCATCATTTCCAACATCGGAAATATGGAAAACAAAGGATTGGAATTCAACTTGAATTTCATTCCCATCCAAACGTCAGACATACACTGGTCCATAGGCGGAAACTTGACCATACAGGACACGAAGATCACCAAGTTGACCACGTTGAAAACGGAAGGATACCTTGGAGTTACCACAGGAGAGGGAATGGGCGGAACGGGAGGATACACCTCTTTGCATAGAGAAGGCTTTACTCCCTACACGTTCTATATGTTCCAACAATTGTACGACCAGGACGGCAATCCCGTACAAAACGGATTGATTGACCGCGACGGCGATGGTGAAATTACAGATGCTGACCGGTACGTAACGGGCTACAGCCCCACACCGGATGCTTTCTTTGGTTTCCATACGCAGTTCCGTTATAAGAACTGGGATTTGGGTATCAACGGGCACGGTTCCATAGGCAACTACATCATCAACGGAGTAGCCATGGGCTATTCCACATCGTACAGCGACGACTGGAACAAAGGATATTTGAACAACTTGAGTAACCAATACCTGGTGAAAGGTTGGACGGCTCCTTCTGAGAACAACCAAAAATACTCAGATATGTTTATAGAAAACGCATCGTTTGTCCGCATAGACGACATCAACCTGGGCTACACCTTCAGAAACTTGAAGTTCCTGAGCAGCCTGAGGCTGGCCGCATCTGTGCAAAACGTGTATGTTTTTACGAAATACAGAGGGTTGGATCCTGAAATCGATTCTTCGGACGGTGTTGATTTTAACATTGTACCGCGTCCCAGATTGTTCACCCTTCGTTTGAACCTCACATTTTAAAACAGGCAGCTATGAAAAAGATATTACAAAGAATTTTTATTGCAGCACTGGCGTTGTTGCTGGTTCCGGTTGCTTGTATCAACGACCTGAACACGTTACCGTTGAATGAAACAGACGCCACTTCTGAAACTGCATACGCAGAACCGGCCAGCTACCTGAACGGACTGGCTTATATATACGGATACTGGGCTTTAGTCAGCCAGGGAGACGTAGGATCTTCTGATATCAGCGTATCCGACGCCGGACAAAGTGAACTCACCCGTATGTATATGGTGTTGAACGAACTGTCTACAGATTCGTTCAAAATCATTTGGGGAGATAACTACGTGGCACCCATTCAGTACCACCGTTGGACTTCGGCAGACAACGAAGCCATCATTGCCGTGTACACACGCGCCATGAAAGGCATTACGTTGGCCAACGAATATTTGATCCAAACAACGGACGACAAACTGGAAGAAAGAGGCCACGGCGGTGAGATGCCAACGGTACACACGTACCGCGCAGAAGCCCGCTTCAACAGGGCTCTTTATTACTATTTGCTCCTGGATCTTTTTGGAAATCCGCCCTTTGCCATGGAAGAAAACATTGGTGGAGATTTGCCGGAGCAAATTTCGCGTAAAGATTTGTACGATTGGCTGGAAACAGAATTGCTGGAGCTGGCCAATAGTGGAGAGATGCCTGCCAAAGGTCAGGTACCGTATCCGCGCGCCACAAAAGGTTCTGTATGGGCCGTATTGGCACGCATGTACCTGAATGCGGAAATATACACGGGAACGGCACAATGGCAAAAAGCCAAAGACGCCGCCCAAACCGTTATCCAAATGGGGTATACGCTGCATCCCAATTACCAGGAACTCTTTATGCAGGACAACACCACGAACGGAGCCACGTCCGAGTTCATTTATGCCGTATCGTATGACAAAGACCATACGCAAAGCTGGGGTGGTACCACACACTTGGTATCGGCCACATTGAGCTCAGATGCCAACGAAGCCATTCCTAGAAATCTGGGTATTAGCGGATTGCTCAACCCGGAAACGTGGAACGGCTACCACGTGGCAGACGATTACGTACAACGCTTTGAACTGTCGGGCGTAACCTGGGGAGCCACAGATGGCTTTGGGTACGACCGCGAAAGGAGCGACAAACGTGCTTTCTTTTACAACATCGGCTCTACAAAAGAGTTTGACAACACCACCACCGACACGGGATGGAGATGCTGGAAGTTCACCGGCCTGTACTCAGACGGTCACACCGTTTCCGATGCAGAACCCAACTACAAATTTTCTTCCATTGATTTCCCCGTATTCCGCCTTGCCGAGATGTACTTGATACATGCCGAGGCCGATGCGCGTTTGAGCGGCGGTGCCGTAGCAGACCCTGTTTCCAAGGGGTACATCGATCTCTTGAGAGACCGAGCCGGGGTAGCCTCCAAAACACCCGGTGAACTGACGTTAGACTGGTTGTTGGACGAGCGCGCTCGCGAATTGATGTGGGAAGGACACCGCAGAACGGACTTGATTCGTTACGGTTACTTTACCTCCATGCAATTTCCCTGGACCTTGAAAGGCGGGGTGATGAACGGAAAAGTGTCGTTGCCTGAGCATCGCAAGATTTATCCCATCATCCTGGACGATTTGAACGCCAACCCCAATTTGGTACAAAACCCGGGGTATTAAAGAAAGTTGAATCATTCCTTAATGAATACGATTATGAAGCATATAAAATACATAACGCTGTTTGTTACACTGGCAATGGCCTTTGTAGCCTGCGACATGCAGATAGAAAAGGCAACCCTTAGTCCGCAAAGCGGTTATAAGGCTCCTGTGCTGCAATCTCAGGGATCGGTCATTATCAATGAAGACAACAGCAAGGTAGAAGCAGTAACGTTCAACTGGAGCGCTGCTTCTTTTGGACCGGCTGTTCAAATTGAATACAGTTTGTACGCTACGGCCAACGGGCAGACCGCCTTGGTAGGTACGTCTTTCACACAATCGCTGTCCATCAGCAAGACAGACTTGAACGGGCTGGTGGCCAATGACTTGGATGTAGGCGTGAACAATACGGCCAACGTAGACGCCTATTTGATGGCAAAAGTGTACGGTACAAAATTGGAAGGCGTTTCTTCCAACACCATTTCCTTTGATGTCACCACGTTTGCTGCAGACTTGCGCTACTTGTTCCTCCCCGGCAATTACCAAGGCTGGGATATTGGGAACGCTCCTCAATTCTGGGAAACAGATGGCGGCACAAACATATACAAGATATTGGTAGACATGGAAGACGGGTCCGATCAGTACTCCTACTTTAAGGTAACGGTAGCCAGAAACTGGTCAGATGAAAACTGGGGCTACAACTTCCTCACGCCGTCCTGGTATTGCCCGGAACAAGGCGATTCCAACTTGTCGGTAGATCTTACGGAAGGTAGCATCTACGTGCTGACGGTAAACCGTGGCAAGATGACCATAGACAAGAAAGGTATTGAAAAAGTAGGTATCATAGGCGCTTTTGATGAAAGCGGCTGGGGTACGGACTTGGACATGACGTATGACGCCGGAGAAAACATCTGGGTTTCTCCCGCCATTACTTTTAGTAGCGATCTCAATTTCCTTATCCGGTTTAATGAAAACTGGGATATGAAATACGGTACAGACAACGAAGCCAGCCAAGCAGTGGAAGGCGGAGTCAACCTGGTTGAAGGAGGCAACGACTTGTTGGTTCCTGCACAGGGTACCTATGTTATGAAACTCCATGGTAACAGAACGCCTTACGTTCTGGTTGTGGAAAAACAGTAACAGTTAAACGTAGTTAATATGAAAGCATTAAAATACCTGTTTGCTGCTGCAATTGTTACTTTGGCAGCCGTCTCCTGTGAAATCATTGGAGAAGACGCCTTTTCAACGGCACCGGTTGCTCCGCAATTGTATGCCCACGCAGACATATTGATGACCTCCAACACCATGGAGGAATTGGTAAACTTCTCATGGAAGCCGGCGCGTTTCCTGGGAGAAGGACTTACCTACGATCTATACGCGACGTATGAAGGCACAGATGCCAAAATCACGTCCACTCAAGAATTGTATTACAGCGTTCCCAAGACAGGTTTCAAATCTGCCTTGTACGGAGCGTTTCCCAACATCCCGGAGAACGACACGTTTACCATGTCGTTCCATGTATCTGTGACAAACGGATCGCAGACGTACACATCGGACCCGGTGACATTGGATATCTACGCATACGGAGACGCCGTTTCTTCAGAAATTACACCCATCACGGAATCGGTGATTCTGGACGTAAACGATCCGTCCGGTGTAGTGGATTTGCTGGAATGGACACCGGCCCGTTTGGGATACAATGAAGAGGTAACTTACAACGTGTATATGAAGTATCTGGAAGGCAATCCCATCCAGCTTGCTGCAGGATTGACAGGAACTTCTTTCTCTACCACGGTAGACGAATTGAACGAGGCTGTCGTGGCTGCAGGAGCTCCGGAAGCCGAGTACTCCTATCTGGATTTCTTTATAAAAGCGTTTTCCGCCACGGTAGAAACGGGCGTTATATCCAATTACATATCTATTGGAATAGAAACGTACGTGGCTACGTATCCGGAACTCATATACATACCCGGTGCTTACCAAGGATGGGATCCTGCTTCGGCACCCACATTGTCTCATTCCACCGTACGCAAAGGCTTCTACGAAGGCATTGTTGACCTGAGGGTAGAAGAAGAGAATTCCGAATTCAAATTCTCACCGGTACCGGCTTGGGACGGCGACTTTTCCATTGACAACATAGAGTTGACCACGTT
>DUNA01000004.1 GCA_012839605.1 Bacteroidales bacterium | reverse complement strand
GGTCGTGCATTGGGAGCTGCTTGGTACTTACCGGAAGAAAGAGCTATTACCACAGTAGAGCAGATGATGGATGAAATGGCATCTGCATTGGGAGGAAGAGCGGCAGAAGAACTGATGATTGGAACTATTTCCACAGGCGCCATGAACGATCTGGAAAAAGTAACACGTCAGGCTTATGCTATGGTAGCTTACTTTGGAATGAGTGATAAGATAGGAAACGTTTCTTTTTATGATTCCACAGAAAGCGCAGGACTCAATTTCAACAAACCATACAGTGAAGAAACAGCCCAGTTGATAGATAAAGAAGTGAAGCGTATTATTGACAATGCTTACAATACGGCTCGTGACATTTTATCACAAAACAAGGAAGGTTTCGTAAAACTGGCAGAGTCGCTCCTGGAAAAAGAAGTACTGTTTTCTGACGACCTGGAAGCCATTTTTGGAAAACGTCCCGTAATAGAAGAAATTAAAGCATAAACAAAGGTGAATACGTTACTTAAAAGAACATTAAGCGGTTTCGTCTTTGTTGTGCTCATGTTGTTGGGGTTGCTTTTGCACCCATTGGGTTATGCCGGCTTGATGCTTGTCTGTATGGGC
The DNA here is from genome assembly GCA_012839605.1 of Bacteroidales bacterium. Lineage (GTDB taxonomy): Bacteria > Bacteroidota > Bacteroidia > Bacteroidales > UBA932 > DMER64. The sequence goes on along the minus strand of DUNA01000004.1, from coordinate 51,749 downwards.
ATAATGGTATTCGAATTTTACCGTATGTCTTTGGGTAGTTGGAACAAATGGGGGCAATTCTTTGGCTTGTTAGCTGCCGGACTCTTATTTCTTACAAGTTTTGTCATGACAGGATACGGAATAGAAGAAGCCCGTTTTTTGCTGTTTCTTATTCCTCTTCCCATTGTAGCCATATGGATTACTGTTTTATACAACAAATCGGATACGTTGTTACAGCGCGCGGCTTTTCTTTTTCTTCCTTTGTTGTACATTGCAGTACCCTTTTCTCTGTTTAATTTTTTGACAAATCACCCAACAGGCACTTTTGAGGGAGTAAGACTGTTAACGCTTTTCATTTTATTATGGGCGTCGGATATTGGGGGATACCTTATAGGTATGGGGTTTGGACAAAAGAGAGGACACAAGTTGTTTCCCAGAATTTCTCCAAAAAAATCTTGGGAGGGTTTTGTAGGGAGTATTGTGTTTGCTCAGTTGGCCGGCGTACTATTGTATGTATGGAACCCCTTGACTTTAGCTCTTATTCATTACCTAGTATTGGCTTTGCTGATAGCTGTATTTGGTGTACTCGGAGATTTGATAGAGTCTGTCATGAAAAGAAGTTTTGGTGTAAAAGATACGGGAACAATCATGCCGGGGCACGGCGGATTGCTAGATAGGTTTGACGGAGCGCTTATAGCGTTTCCCATAGCTATAGTATATGTATTGTGGGTCTATCATATGGTTTTGTAAAAATGAGAATACATAAGGAAGGTATAGGAAGTTTTATTGTGGTCATTGCATTTCTAGGTATTGTATTGGGAGCATTGCTTGTTTTTTCTGTGCAAAACACTTGGGTTTATGTGATCTACGGATTGGCAGCCACCTATTTGATACTTCAATTGCTTGTTTTCTTTCGCATCCCAAACAGAAACATACGTATTGAAGACAACGGAGTAGTTGCCCCGGCAGATGGAAAGATTGTGATGATAGAAGAGGTTATGGTAAACGAATTCTTGCAGGAGAAACGATTGCAGATTTCTATCTTCATGAACATTTTTAATGTGCATGTCAATTGGTATCCCTGTAGCGGTACAATTGCCTATTACAAATACCATCCGGGAGAAAAAATGGTAGCCTGGCATCCAAAATCTTCTGAAAAAAATGAACACACTGCTGTTTTTATCCATCAAGGAAATCATACAGTAGGGGTGCGCCAAGTAGCCGGCCTTATTGCCAGGCGCATAGTATGCAAGGCACAAAAGGGGAAGCAAGTTTTGCAGGGAAGTGAAATGGGGATTATCAAGTTTGGTTCCAGACTTGATATACTCATTCCTTTAGATGCAGAAGTTCATGTGGAATTGGGTCAAAAAGTTTGGGGGTGTGAAACTTTGTTGGCCACGCTCACGCCTTGATTTAAGAAATGGTGAGAATGGCTGCAGCAGGGTCTTTTGCTGAAAAGACGTAACTGCCGGCAACCAAAATATCGGCTCCTTTTTCGTACAAAATCTCTGCTCTACTATCATTGACTCCACCATCTACCTGAATAAGAAAACGAAGATTTTTCTCTTCTCTCATGCGGCAGAGTTGCTCAATTTTTTCGTAAGAGCTTTCAATGAAAGCTTGACCACCAAATCCGGGATTTACAGACATGATTAACACCAAATCTGCATAATAAACGGCCTGCTCCAAAACAGATACGGGTGTAGCCGGGTTGATGGATACTCCTGCTTTCATACCCAATCTTCTGATTTCTTGCAAATCTCTGTTCAAATGGGGGCATGCTTCGTAATGGACAGTAAGCCAGTCAATTCCTATCTTTTTGTACCGTTCGTAATAACGCCATGGCTCTACAGTCATCAAGTGGGCGTCCAACGGTTTTTTTGCATACAACGCAATGGCTTCTATAATGGGAAATCCATAAGAGATGTTTGGTACAAAAACTCCGTCCATGATGTCCAAATGAAATCCCCACGCGGCACTCTCGTTAACCATTTGGCAAGACTGGGCCAAATGGCCAAAGTCGGCTGACAACATAGATACAGACACTTTTCCCATAACTATATGCGTTTTAAAATCTCTAGAAGCAGGTCCCAAAATTTTTGAGTAGTGGCTATATCCAATCTTTCGTCGGGAGAGTGAGCTCCTTTAATGGTAGGTCCGAAAGAAATCATATCTAAATGTGGAAAAGCATCTAGGAAAATACCGCATTCCAATCCGGCATGAATGGCTTTAACCTTTGCCGGTGTTTTGAACAAGTCCATATATGCCTTTTCACTCACCTTCAGTACGGGGGAATTAGGATTGGGTGCCCACCCCGGATATTCTCCTTCATGGGTTACCTTTGCCCCTGCTAAGCGGAAAAGAGATTCTATTCGTGAAGCCGCATTTTTTCTGGCAGAGTTTAAAGCGCTACGTTGGCTTGTTCCTATACGTATGATTTGTTTTTCTTGATCCATACGTACAGAAGCCAAATTTGTAGAAGTTTCAACAAGTTCCGGTATTTCTTTACTCATGGACAGGACACCATGAGGGCAAGAGTAGAGAGCAGCTACAAGGCGTTCTGCTGTTTCTTCATCTATGCACCTGTCCGGGATGGGAACTTCTTCAATATTTCCGGTCAGTTGCGGATCTGTATGTTTATGTTCTTTTTCCCATTCAGACGAAAGTGTCTGAAAGAAATCTTTGAATGCTTCTGCGTCTTTTTCATGCAAAACACAGACAGCAGAGGCTTCACGTGCTATGGCATTTCGTTTGTTGCCTCCTGAAATGTGGCTTATGCCAAAATGAAAACGCTCTGCGGCATTCCATAAAAAGCGAGCCAATGTTTGTACTGCATTGCAAATGTCTTTGTGGATTTCATCTCCGCTATGTCCTCCCGTGCCTCCTGAAATGCCTACTTTCAAAGCTACACCACTTTCAGCATAGGGAGCCGGAACTGTTGTGTAAGAAAAATAAGCCGAGGTATCCACTCCACCCGCGCAGCCTATGAATATTTCTCCTTCATCCTCTGAGTCCAAGTTGAGCAAGATGCTGCCCGTCATAAATCCGGGAGCAACAACTCTGGCTCCATCCAAACCCGTTTCTTCTTCTACGGTAAACAGGCACTCCAAGGGACCGTGTTCCAAAGAATCGTCTTCCAGTACAGCCAATTGGGCAGCTACACCTATGCCGTCGTCTGCTCCCAAGGTTGTACCCTCTGCTTTTAGCCAGCCGTCTTCTATGTAACAGGTTATGGGGTCTTTTGCAAAATCAAATACAGTGCCTTCGTTTTTCTCGCATACCATATCTGTATGGCTTTGTAAAATAACGCCGGGTCTGTCTTCTTTACCGGGTGATGCCGGCTTGCTGATGACAACATTTCCTATTGCATCTGTTTTGTAAGCTAAGTTTCTTTCTATGGCAAATTGTTCCAGATAGCGGGTCATACCGGCTTCGTTGCCGCTTTCACGTGGGATTTTACATATTTCAAAAAAATAATGAAATACAGATTTGGGTTCCGGAATTTTCATGGTAAAATGTGTTTAACCGTTTTTCAGCTGTTTTTCAATATCTGTCACGTATTGACGGAACATGCGATCCGTATCCATCAGATTGTTGACTGTGTTGCAAGAATGCAATACGGTAGCGTGATCTTTGCCACCGACTAGCGATCCAATGGTAGATAAGGAATTTTTGGTGTGGTTTCTGCTAAGATACATGGCAATTTGTCTGGCTTGACAAATTTCACGTTTGCGTGTTTTTGACAAGAGAACGTCCGGTGCTATATCAAAATATTGACAAACTGCCTTTTTGATTTCTTGTACAGTAATTTCTTTTGGCGTGTTATTTACCAAGCGATCTGTAATAACACGTGCCAATTGCATAGTGATGGGTTTTTTGTTTATGGTTGATTGCGCCAACAAAGAGCAGAAAGTACCTTCAATTTCTCGAACGTTTGTTGTTACTTGGCGCGCTATAAATTCCAATACTTCTGCAGGCACTTCAACTCCTTCATTGTACGCTTTCTTTTCTAAGATGGCCAACCGTGTAGGATAATCGGGAGATTGCAATTCTGCAGAAAGTCCCCACTTAAAACGAGAAAGCAGCCTGTCGTCCAAGTCTTTCAAATCAACCGGAGCTTTATCGCTTGTGAGAATCAGTTGTTTACCTGATTGATGCAAATGGTTGAAAATATTAAAATAGGCATTTTGAGTTCCCGGTTTTCCTGCAAAATCTTGCACGTCATCTATGATCAAAATATCAATCATTTGATAAAACCGCATGAAGTCTGTCAATTTGTTTTTGATATTGACAGCATCCATAAATTGGATTTGAAAAAGATTGGCAGAAACGTACAGCACTATTTTTTCAGGAAGCTTCTTTTTCACTTCTATTCCTATAGCTTGTGCCAGGTGTGTTTTACCCAAACCGGATTTGCCATAGATAAATAAGGGGTTGAAAGGGCCTCCCGGTTTTTCAGCAATACTCATCCCGGCCGTTCTGGCCAGTTTGTTACACGCACCTTCTACAAAATTATTGAAGGAATAAGCCGGGTTCAATTGCGGATTGATTTTTACTTGACGCAATCCGGGTACTACATAAGGACTGGCCACTTCATCTTTGTTAATCCTTGTGAAAGGGATAGATCTGTTTTGATATTGCCCCTGTTCTTGATGGGGCATGGGAACTCCTTTACTGTGAGAATCTACTTTCACGTAGTACTCCAATTTTGCCGAATTGCCCAATTCTTTTCTAAGGCAGTGCCCCAAAAGGTCAATAAAATGCTCTTCTATGTATTCCCTGAAAAAATGAGAAGGCACTTCAATTGTAAGGACATTGTTCTTCAGTTTAAGAGGCACAATGGGTTCAAACCATGTACTAAAACTTGTAGATTGTATATTATCTTTGATAATAGACAAGCAATTATTCCATACAATTTTGTGTGGTGACAGGGACATATTGGGTTTTTGGGGTTAAATTGATACAAAAATGGTTGAAAAAAATGGGATAAAAAAATGAAAAACGTTTGGAATTTTCAAAAATTCAATAACATCCTAATAATCAGCAAGAAAAAATCTTTAAGCCTTAAATGCCTGACAGTCAGCTGTGTGTAAAATTGCGATAATCGCTTTTCGTTGACTCACCTACATTTGAGACAAAAAAGAAATTTTTAAAAAACAGAAATCTTAAGATATTTTTTAGGATTGTCACCAATCATGCGAATCAAAGAGTCTGCTCTTGATAAAATATCGTTGACAGAGTGGTACAATTCCGGATTGGAGGTGAGTTGACTTAATGATCCCTCGGGGTTGTTTAAACCGTCTATCAGTTCTTTGAGGCCGTCTAAAATGCCGGTTACGTCTGATTCTTTGATTTGAGAAGAAATTCCTTCAAAATGATGTAAAGTACCGGCCAATTTGTCTGCGGCCTTATTTAGTTCTGTAAACAGCGTATCTGTCCCTGTAATTACTCGATCAACCGTTTTCTGATGACCGGCCAGCGATTTTGTAAAAGTATTTACATCTTTCAGGGAGTGGTTTAAGTGTTGTAAAATTTCCTGAACTTGTTCTCTGTTTTCCGCATCCAACAAATGGTTGATTTGAGTAACCGTTACATCCAGTTTTGACAACAAGTTTGTGATATCTTCTTTGATAAATCCCAAGTCTTGTGTGAGGATGCTTGTAATGTCGCGTTGTATGGCAGAAGCCAATGTGTCTCCGGAACGATGGAGATTGGATGCATCGCTCAACAACAAACGAATGGCTTTACCGCCCAAAATATCTGCACTGTAAATTTCGGCTACCGTTCCTTTGGGCAGTAAAAAATTCTTTTTCAATTTGATTTTCACAACCATCAGCTTGTTCTGCTGATCAAAATGAATGTCATCTACTGTGCCTGCCGTTAAGCCCAATACAGAAACGGGGCTGGTGGGTGCCAATCCTCCAAGATCGCTATACGCAGCGTAATACGTACTTGTTCCACTGAACAAATCGCTCCCTTTCAAGAACTGGATGGTAAAATAGAGAGAACCTATGATTAGGATTGCAAACAATCCGATTTTTAGTTCACGGGAAAAAAACTTGTTTTTCATACATTAAGGAATAATAGGTACAAGTTTGCCATTTTGCACGGCAATGACGAAAGCGTCCGGGAAATGCTTTTCCCGGATTTTTTCACAAAAAACGGATGCTTCTTTCAAATCTGCAAAGGAGCCTAGAAAATATTTGTGTGTATAGATGTGGTCTTCACAAACAATATACTTGATATCCGGATGTGATTTAAAAAGCATATGTCCTTGCGGAAGAGCTGTTTTTGAAGCCGCTACTTGTATGTGGTAGTATACGGAAGCGGGCTTTTTATCTTCCGGAACTTTTTCGTACATCTTCCCGTTTTCTGCATATGTTTTCAAATAATCTTCAAAGCCCAGAAAAAGCTGGCGGGCCAATTTTTTTTGACCGTCTGTGGATCCCAATACTTTTCTGTCCATGGCGCTGTTTATAAATCCAAGTTCCACCAGAACGGCGGGCATGGAACAGTATGCCAAAACTACAAAACCGCCCTCTTTCATACCTCTATCCTTTTCTGTTCCTCTTAACGGACCTTTGCGTAGCGATTGTTGTATACAGCTCCCCAAAATCTTTGATTGACGCATAATGGCTTCCTTCTGAAAATTAAATACAATCATGGATTGAGGATTGTCCGGATCAAATCCTTCGTACTTTGTTTTATAATCTTCTTCAAATTTGATGACCTCGTTCTCTTTGAGAACCACATCGTAACTATCATCTCTTCTTTGGCTTCTATCGCCTCCAAACACCCACGTTTCCGGTCCCACTGTGACAGAGGTACTTCTTCTGGCTGAATTTACGTGGATGGAAATAAACACGTCTGCATGTTGCTCGGAAGCCATGATGCCGCGCTTATCCAAGTCTACGGCTACGTCTTTTTGGCGCGTATAGAGTACTTCTATTTCCGGATAATGGGTATTGATTTCTTGTCCCAAATATTTGGAAACAGCCAAATTGATATCTTTTTCTCTGATTTTTTTGTCCGGGCTCAATGCACCCGGATCGCGTCCTCCATGACCGGGATCTATGACTACTTTTTTAATAAAAGGACCGGAAAATGCCTGTCCCAAGGTGGCATGCGAATTGCAAATAGTAAGAAGGGCTACCAGTACGGGAATCAGTTTTTTCATATATATTTGCAGTTTATGTCTGCTGGAGGCAAAGATAAGAAAAGTATTTTGCATACGGTATGTTGCCTTGTATGCCTTTTGCTTGGCACACAAACCTTGCCGGGACAGCAAATGCGTCCTCCGGAGCGTTCCATTGCCCCTATAAGTGAAAAGTACAAAGCACTTTTGTATACTCCGGCCACAACAGGGCGAGGAAAGATCTCTTTATCAACCATGTGGGAAAATCTGAGCCGATATACCGGCATGGAAAAACCAGAGGTAGGATTGTTTCAAACAGATACAGACAGTTTGGCCAGAATGGATCTGATCCGAACAAAAACACAATTGGAAGCACCTGCCTTTTCAGTGGCAAGGGATTCCGTTGTAGAAGATTTTAGCCAGGGAAAAACCCTCCTCTACTATTACGGAGACGTGAAAGTTACGTATGATAATTTGGAGATTACGTCAGAATATATGGAGTATGATGCCGATTCCAGAATAGTTTTTGCCACAGGGGTAGTGGACTCTTTGGGAAACATGCAGGGAAAGCCTGTTTTGAAAGAAGGAAACAACAATTACGAAATGGAATCTGTGTACTACAACTTTGCCACTAGAAAGGCGCGTATCAACAATATGGTCACGCAAGATGAGCAAGGTTTTTTACACGGGAAGAGCCTGAAGAAAATGCCTGACAATTCCATCAATATCAAAGATGGAAAATATACGACGTGCGATGCGGAACATCCGCACTTTTATTTGCACATGACAAATGCCAAGATAACTACAGACGAGGACGGCAATGTGGGGCAGACAATTTTTGGTCCCTCCTATGTGGTCATCGAAGACGTACCCACACCCATTATTGTTCCTTTTGGCTTTGTTCCCAAACGACCTGATCGCTCGGGAGGGTTGCTTATACCTACGTACGGAGAAGAAGTGGCCAGAGGTTTTTTCTTAAGAGACTTGGGATACTATTTTGTGTTTGGAGACTATCTTGATTTCTCTATAACAGGTGATATTTACTCTATGGGATCGTGGGGTGTGAAAGGAACAGCTCGTTACAAAAACAGATACAAGTACAACGGTGGGTTGAATGTCAATTATTCGAAGAACATTACGGGAGAGAGAGGCTCTCCTGATTACAACGAAAGCGGAGATTTTTCCATCAGATGGAATCATACGCAAGATCCAAAAAAGAAACCGGGTACTACCTTTAGTGCTTCCGTAAACTTTTCCAGTCCAACGAACAACCGTTTTAATAGCCAATCTATTGATGAAGCGCTGCAGTCGCAGACATCTTCCAGCATCTCTTATGCAAAAACGTTTGCCGGCACTCCTTTTAACCTTTCCATCAACTTGTTGCATAGTCAAAACAACAGAGATTCATCATACGCTTTGACCTTGCCCAACTTGACATTCACTATGAACAGGATCAATCCCTTTAAGCAGAAAGTCCGGGTAGGAAAGAAAAAGTTTTATGAAGACATTTCCATCAGCTACAACACAGCCTTTCAGAACAAATTGAACTTCAAGTCGTCGCAATTTGGAACACCTGAACTTTGGAATGACTTCAGAACAGGTATGCAACACAATTTTGCTATAGGACTACCCAGTTTTACGCTGTTGAAGTACTTGAATTTTTCTCCGACCATCAGTTACGGAATGAATTGGCATTTTATGACAGAAACAAGAGAATTTGATCCGGAAACACAGAAAGTAGTAGCTGACTTGTCTAAACCGTTTTCTCATTTTGGCATTACGCAAACGTATTCCGGAGGCATGTCCATGTCTACTCGAATCTATGGTATGTTTAACTTTAAACCTACCGGAAAGGTACGTGCCATCCGCCATATGATTACACCTTCTTTAAGTTTTAGCATACGTCCGGAATTGGGAACTCCGGCGAACGGATTTGTTACACTAAACTATACAGACAGTTTGGGAAAGGATCACACCGTAGAGTACAACAAATATAGCAAATCTGTTTACGGGCCTCCGTCCAAAGGGCGTACGGCAGCGCTCAGTTTTTCACTAGGCAACAACCTGGAAGCCAAAGTTTTTGACAAAAAAGACACGACGGATAAAGGAGGACTCAAAAAGATCAAATTGATAGACAATTTGTCGTTAAGCGGGTCGTACAATTTCTTAGCAGATTCTATGAAGCTGTCCAATATCAACGTCACGTTGTCTACATCCATATTTGAGAAACTGGGACTCAACGCCAACGCAGTGTTTGATCCTTATACGGTAAACGAGAAAGGCGTCAGAATCAACACCCTTCACATGTTTAAAACAGGCACGCCTGCACGTTTGACGAATGCCAGCTTTTCTACAGCGTATTCTTTTAGCGGCGGAGGAAAAGATTCTAAAAACAATGCTTACCAATTGGTGTACGAAGACCCGGTTACTGGAGCCTACATTCCGGGTGGATGGGTGTATTACATGGATCCGGAAATACCTTGGTCTGTCAATTTCAATTACAGTTTCTCATACAACAGATCTTATACATATGCCAACGAAACGTTAAATACCAACCACAACTTTACACAAACGCTGGGATTTTCGGCTCAAGTAAAAGTGACCAAAGATTTCAGCTTAAATCTCAGGAGTGGGTTGGACCTTATGAAATTCAAACTCACGACAACGCAATTGAGTGCTACATACGATCTGCATTGTTTTCAAATTTCTTTTTCATGGGTTCCCAACGGCCAGTGGGAGAGCTGGAGTTTTCGTATTGCCGCTAAGGCAGCTGCTTTGGCAGATGTGTTGCAATACAAGAAAACGTCAAGCTTCTGGGATAATTAAATATTTTGTTTATATTTGCCTCATCTTAGCTATCATTCAAAGCTATTATCCATTTTTTAACATATTTTAAATGTACGACATAATTGAGCTTAGCAAGAAGTCTATGGAAGAGCTCCATAGTATTGCAAAGGCATTGGAAATCAAAAAATTGAGCACCTATGCAAAAAACGATCTCATTTATCAGATTTTAGATGTTCAGGCAGAGACCGGAGCAGCTGTATCATCTGAGAAAAATATACCTAAAACAAAAAGAAAGCCTAAGGAAGTAAAGCCTGCAGCAAAAGACAAAAAAGAGGAGGAAAGCTCAAAAGCTGCAGATGTAAAAAAAGCGGCAGCACCTTCGAAAGCAGCAGCAGCGCCCTCGAAAGCAGCAGCGCCCTCGAAAGCAACGGCTCCTTCAAAAGAGGCAGAGCCCTCGAAAGCAGCAGCTCCTTCAAAAGCAGCGGCTCCTTCAAAAGCCAAAGCCGAGGTGAAATCGGAAGAGTCGGCAAAAAAAGAGGCAAAACCCAAATCGGCTCCGGCTTCCAAACAAGCAACGGAAAGCAAAAAGGAAGAAGCAAAAGAGATGAGAGAAAAACAGAAACCGGAATCGAAGCCGAAATCCGAAGCCGGCGAGAAAACAGAACAGAAAGAACTGTTTGAGAAAGATGCGCCTGAGGAAAAAAAGCCTGAAGTGAAGAAAACACCTCGTCCCAGAGGAAGACCTCGGAAAACGCAAGAGTCGGAAAAAGTAGATGTTGTGAAGGCCGATGTCAAGGAAGAACAAAAGCCGGCTGCTCAGAAAGCCAAGCAGCCTGTGGAGCAAGCTGCCAAAAAACCGGAATACGAAGGTGTTGTAAAAGCTATAGGTGTCTTGGAAATGATGCCGGATGGGTATGGGTTTTTACGCTCTTCAGATTACAATTACTTGAACTCTCCGGACGATATTTATCTATCGCAGCAACAAATCAAGATGTACGGTTTGAAAACCGGGGATACGGTCAGCGGTGAAATCCGCCCTCCCAGAGAAAATGAAAAATTCTTCCCTTTGGTAAAAATCAATGAAATAAACGGCAGGCACCCTGAATTCATCAGAGACAGAGTGCCGTTTGATTTTCTGACACCTCTTTTTCCCGATGAAAAATTCGACATCACTTCTAAGGGCCACAATACGCTGTCCAACAGAGTGGTAGACTTGTTTACTCCCGTTGGAAAAGGACAACGTGGATTGATTGTGGCACAACCCAAAACAGGTAAAACGGTCTTGCTGCAATCCTTGGCAAACGCCATAGCCGATAACAATCCGGAAGTATACATGATTGTACTGCTTATTGATGAGCGCCCGGAAGAAGTGACCGATATGGCAAGAAACGTAAAAGCAGAAGTGATAGCTTCTACTTTTGACGAGTCTGCAGAACGTCATGTGAAAGTGGCAAACATTGTGTTGGAAAAAGCCAAACGTCTGGTGGAATGTGGCCACGATGTGGTGATTCTATTAGATAGCATCACGCGATTGGCTAGAGCGTTCAATACGGTGCAACCGGCAAGCGGTAAAGTGTTGAGCGGTGGAGTAGATGCCAACGCCTTGCAAAAACCAAAACGTTTCTTTGGAGCTGCTCGTAATATAGAAAACGGAGGCTCTCTTACTATTTTGGCTACTGCCCTTATAGATACGGGATCAAAAATGGACGAAGTCATTTTTGAAGAATTTAAGGGAACGGGAAACTTGGAATTGCAGTTGGACAGAAGACTTTCCAACAAACGTATTTTCCCTGCGGTGGACGTGACCCTCAGTTCCACGCGTCGCGAAGATTTGTTGATGGAAAAAGACAAATTGAATCGCGTCTGGATTTTAAGGAACTACCTGGCAGATATGAATGCCGTAGAAGCCATGGAGTTCATGAAAGACCGTTTGATGCGAACAGAAGACAACGAAGAATTCCTAGTTACCATGAACCAATAAGGAATCAAAAACCTATAAGCCGGCTTGCAAAGGCAACCAATAAGGCTAACACTATTTTAAGGGCTTTGGCTAGTACAAAGCCTTTTTTCGTTTCTGCCAGAAGAGGAAGCCCTGCATGGCCTTCCTGCACAATGCTGTTTGCCAGCAAAATGCTAAAAGGAAGAGCTCCGTTTGCAAAAAGTGTCACAAAAACAAGATGAGGTCCCGAGGTAGGGATTATTCCAATAAGAATGGCTAAGAGCAAAACAATCCAATATTGCTCTTTGATCCACATAGTGATATCAAGAGAACCTAATAAAAAATGAATGACAAGCAGGGTACCTGAAGTCCACAGCAGAATTTTTAAGAAATGGTGTTTGATGATATGGTTCCAAATATGTTCTTCAAGGAAATGGCGCGTTGAAAACAGAATGAAAAAGAGCGTTACTACAGACAAGGCTGCAAAGATGAGATTCAGCCATTTTTCTGAAAAGATAGAATGGTGTACCTGTCCGTGGTCGTGGTGGTCGTGACCTAAAAAGCCTGTGGAAATGCTGATGATAAAAACAATCAGGCCCAATAACAGGAGTACCCGTTTGTATCCCGGTTTTTTGAAATTGCTTTTGAAACTTCCCCAAACGCCCAAATCTTCATGATCTCCGTGTTCGTGTGTATGAATATTGAAGGGTTCCGGACAGCAAGGGCGCGGTGCATGACGTACAAATTTATTTACCAACAAACCTGAAACTACGGCCAGCACCAAAAGAATAGCAAACAAAACAACGGACTCTTTAGGCATAATGGCCATCATAAGGAATGCTTCGTCGCCGGCCGTAGCTACCATCATAGCCACCAACGCTCCAAACGAAATCAAATTGTGAGTAAACAAGCTTACCACAACAAAACCGCCACTGCACCCGGGCAAGGCTCCCAGCAACGCGGAAAGTACAATCTGCAGAAAGGGTTTGTTTTGCAGTTTCTCAAAGGTTGCTCCTTGACTGGATACATTGATGTACTCAATGAATACCATCATGACCATTACCAAACCGGTAATGAGTATGCTTTGTTTGACAATTTCCATATTACAAAAGATCTAACAATTCAGAGGCAGCGCGGAACGAGTCCAACGTACCTTCTTGAACTTTTTTTTCTACTTGCGGTAAGGTGTTTTTCACAAGGGGGTTGTTGTAAAAACAAGACAACAAATGGTCGTCTATACTTTCTCTCATCCAATGCACAGACTGTTCTGCCCTTTGGTTGTTGAAAAAGCCGTTGTCTTTTGTCAATTCCATATATTCCTGAATGGTTTGATAAATGTTATCCATACCTGTCTTCTCTAGAGAAGAAGCTGTAAGCGCCAAAGGTTTCCAGCCGGAAGGAGAGGGTGGAAAAAGTTGTAGTGCACCTTGATATAAAGATTGTGCTTGCAGAGCTTTTGCCACATTGTTTCCATCTGCCTTATGTATGACCAATAAGTCTGACATTTCCATAATTCCTCTTTTGATGCCTTGCAACCCGTCACCGGCTCCGGTAAGCATCAGCAAAAGGAAAAAATCTGTCATAGAATGCACCACTGTTTCTGATTGACCTACACCTACCGTTTCAATAAAGAGGGTGTCAAACCCGGCCGCTTCGCACAAAATGACAGACTCTCTTGTTTTTCTTGCCACCCCTCCCAAAGAACCTCCGCTGGGCGATGGCCTGATAAATGCACGGGGGTCGTTGGCCAACGTTTCCATACGTGTTTTATCACCCAAAATGCTGCCTTTGCTTTTTCCGCTGCTGGGATCGATAGCCAGTACCGCCAGCTTATGTCCGGCCGCTGTCAAGTGCTTTCCAAACGTTTCTATAAACGTACTTTTTCCTACACCGGGAACACCGGTGATACCAATTCTGATGGAATTGCCGGCATAAGGCAAACAAGCAGAAACGAGCTCTCGGGCCTTTTCTCTGTCTTTTTCCAGTGTGCTTTCCACCAATGTGATAGCTTGTGCCAGTATGGGAATATTGCCGGCCCGGATGCCTTGCAAAAGGGCAGAGACGCTCAGGTCTCTTCCCGGTCTCTTTTTTAATATCCTTGCTGCTTTTGGGTTAATGGCCGGTGGTTGGGGAATGCCTTCGTTTACTATAAGAGCAGAATCTGTATGTTTAGAGGAATCCATTGTGGTTGTTTATTCTATGCTTCCGTATATTAATACATGTATAGTAGGTCTGGACGGAGCATTCGTTGTCAAACTGATTGTGTAAATGACTTCTCCGCACTCGCGTGTGACATGTCCGGGAATACGTACGGTAATGGGGGTGTGATCGGCGGGAGCTATTTCTTGCTTCATTTGAACTTGAATGTCCTGATGTTCTGTGTCAATTTTGTAAACGACCAGCCGAGTCTTTCCTTTGTTGTAGAGGATAAAATCTGCTTGTATATCAGAACCGGATTTGGTGGTTGCAAAATTGAAAGCGCTTTTGTTCATTTGCGGAATGGGAGCATTTCTTTTGTCAGAAGCACTCAACCCTTCCGGATTCATTTTAACAGACGCCTTTACCGTCACTACATGCAAAGGATTTTCTTTATTGTTTATGATAAGGTTTGCATGAAAAAGAACGTCACCCCACATTTGTTCTTTCCGGCTATCTACAGTATAAATTAAGAAGCTTTTTTCTCCCGGGTCTATGCGTCCCGATGAGGAACGAACAAGGAGATTCAGGTGGTTGCTTTTTGCTTTCAAAAAGACAGGTCTTTTGCTTGTATTGATGATTTCTATAGAGTCTGTTTTTGTCAGTCCTTGTCTGATTTGCCCCAAATCCAAGTTTTGCTTTTTTAACCGCAGGGGGCCCATAACTATGGGATGCGTTTGCGCTACCGACACAGGCTTCCTATGAACTACACCGCGAATACGGAGTATGTACGGACGTTGTATGCCGGCAAAATATACAGACAAACTTTTATCAAAAGGATAGGGACCTATGTCGTTGTTGAATGTAACGATTACTTCTCCTTTAGCTCCAGAGGCCACCGGATGTCTTGTCCACTCAGGAGCCGCACATCCGCACGAAGAAATAACTCTTTGGATAACTACGGGTTTATCCCACTTGTTTGTAAATGAAAACGTATGGGTTTTTGGCCCGTCATCTATTTTGAAATCCCCAAAATCATGAACGGGTTTTTCAAAAACTACCCTGCCGTCTTCCTGGTTCGTAGGAGGACTAGATAATAAAAGCGCGGCTAATAGAAAAAGAAACCATTTCATGGGTAAAAGTTGTCTTTTACAAAGGTAGTAAGAATTTAATTCATATATTTGTGGAATTATTTACAATTAATAGTCAAATTTTACTATGGCACACAGAATTACTGAAGACTGCACAGCATGCGGAACTTGTATTGACGAATGTCCCGTAGAATGCATTACTGCCGGGGATATTTACGTAATTGACGCAGATGAATGCATTGATTGCGGAGCATGTGCTGCAGTTTGTCCGGTCGGCGCTATTTTAGCCGAATAAGAAGGATAGTCCACCATTTGTCAGCCGATTAGGCTGTAGATGAATCAATCCGGTTAAAGGCCGGCTGAATTCTTTTCGGCCGGCTTTTTCGTAAGAAAAAGTGTACCTTTGTAAGGTTTTAAACAGTAATATAAAGCTAATTATATGGCTTCACTTGTACAATTCATTGGAAAAATTTTTGGTTCAAAATCAGATAGGGACCTCAAACAGTTGACTCCGTATGTAGATGCAGTGAAAGAGGAGTATAAACGTATTGATACTCTGACTGCAGACGATTTGAGAGCAGAAACAGACAAACTGCGCCACACTATAATAGAATACATTGCAGAAGACGAGAGAAAGAAGGCGGCTCTAAGGGAGCAGTTGGAAGACGTAGAGATAGAGGTAGATAAAAAAGAAGACCTGGCTGCAGAAGTAGACAAGCTGTCTCGCAAAATAGATGAAAAACTGGAAGAAGTGTTGGAGCAGGTACTGCCAAAGGCTTTTGCCATTATGAAGTCGACGGCCAGACGTTTCAACGACAACAAAACGATAGAGGTTGCGGCGACGCAGTTCGACAGGGAAATTTCTGCACATAAGGACCACGTAGAAATACGTGGTGATAAGGCCATCTGGCATAACGAATGGATGGCAGGAGGCAATATGATTACCTGGGACATGGTACATTACGATGTGCAGCTTATTGGCGGTGTGGTACTGCATCAGGGGAAAATTGCCGAGATGGCAACCGGTGAAGGAAAAACGTTGGTAGCGACCCTTCCTGTATTCTTAAACGCCTTGGCCGGCAAAGGCGTACATGTGGTAACTGTGAACGACTACTTGTCCCGCCGAGACTCGGAATGGATGGGGCCGCTTTATGAATTTCACGGTCTGAAAGTAGATTGTATAGATAAGCACCAACCAAACTCAGAAGCAAGAAAGAAAGCGTATAGAGCCGACATTACGTTTGGAACGAATAATGAATTTGGCTTTGACTACTTGCGGGACAACATGGCCATCAATAGAGAAGACCTTGTGCAAAGGAAACATCATTACGCTATTGTAGACGAGGTAGACTCAGTTTTGGTGGACGATGCACGTACGCCTTTGATTATTTCGGGACCGGTTGAGAAAGGAGAAGACCAACAGTTTAACGAATTTCGCCCCATTGTGGAACAGTTGTATACGGCCCAGAGGTCTCTTGTACAACAACTGCTTGCAGAAGCCCGTAAGCTTATTGGCCAAGGAGACGAGGAAAACGGCGGCAAACTGTTGTTGAGAGCCTTTAAAGGCCTGCCCAAGTACACGCCTTTAATCAAGTTTTTGAGCGAAACAGGTATCAAGCAGCTGCTCCAAAAGACGGAAAACTTTTATATGCAGGACAACAACAAACAAATGCATTTGATTACAGATGACTTGTATTTTGTTATTGAAGAACAGCAGCATTCCGTTGATCTCACAGAAAAAGGACACGATTTGATAGCCAGAAAGGTGAGTGATCCGGCGTTTTTCATCTTGCCAGATATAGGGACAGAAATATCTGAACTGGATCAAAAAGGACTTTCACCACAGGAAAAAGAAACGGCAAAAGATGAATTGCTCAGTGAGTATGCAGTGAAATCTGAGAGGGTACACACGGTAAATCAACTATTGAAAGCTTATGCCATGTTTGATAAAGACGTGGAATACATAGTGGTTGACAACAAAATCAAAATTGTCGATGAGCAGACAGGCCGCGTGTTGGAAGGCAGGCGCTATTCCGATGGTTTGCATCAGGCCATAGAAGCTAAAGAACGCGTTAAGGTAGAGGCTGCCACGCAAACGTTTGCAACCATTACCTTGCAAAATTATTTCAGGATGTACCACAAATTGGCCGGGATGACGGGAACGGCAGAAACAGAAGCGGGTGAATTCTGGTCTATTTATGAATTGGATGTAGTAGTCATTCCCACAAACCGTCCTGTCGTCCGTTTGGATGGAGACGATTTGATTTATAAAACAAAACGTGAAAAATACAACGCCATCATAGACAGGATTACGTCTTTGACAAAAGAAGGAAGACCTGTTTTGGTTGGAACTACTTCTGTAGAGGTGTCTGAACTGCTAAGTCGCATGTTGAATATGCGAGGAATTAAGCACAACGTGCTGAATGCGAAACAACATGCTCGTGAAGCTGAAATTGTAGCCGGAGCCGGTTATGCAGCAGCCGTTACCATTGCTACGAACATGGCAGGTAGGGGTACGGACATCAAATTGAGGGAAGGAGTGAAGGAGGCCGGAGGATTGGCCATTATAGGAACGGAACGCCACGACAGCCGGCGTGTAGACAGGCAGTTGCGAGGAAGGGCAGGACGTCAGGGAGACCCGGGTTCGTCCTCGTTCTTTGTATCCTTGGAAGACGACTTGATGCGTCTTTTTGGTAGCGGAAGGATTGCTTCTGTAGTAGATAAAATGGGTATGCAAGAAGGAGAAGTCTTGCAACACTCCATGTTGTCAAGCTCCATAGAAAGAGCACAGAAAAAAGTAGAAGAAAACAACTTTGGTGTGAGGAAGAGATTGCTGGAATACGACGATGTGATGAACTCGCAAAGAGAGGTAATCTATACTCGGCGTCGGAACGCATTGTATGGGGAGCGGGTAGATGTAGACGTGGCCAATATGATGTCTGATTTTGCAGATGCTTTTGTTCAGCAAATGGACGGATTGGATTACGATGCATTCAATCACGAATTGATTCGTCAAATATCCATAGAATGCGGATTTGACAAGAAAGTGTTCAAAGACAGCCAACTGTCCGAATTGTCTCAATTGCTTTCCGTGCAAATTCACACATCGTATAGTCGTAGAGCTGAGGCTTTGGTTGCACAAGCATGGCCTATTCTGAAAAACATCTATGAAACACAACGGGCCGGCTATGAAAACGTAGTAGTACCCGTAGGTGATGGAAAACGGATATACCAAGTTGTTTTAAACTTAAAGAAGGCATATGACAGCAAAGGAAAAGAATTGATCAGAGCCATCAATAAAACCATCAATTTGGTGATGATTGACGAATACTGGAAGGAGCACCTGAGAGACATGGACGATTTGAAACAATCTGTACAAAGCGCCACCTATGAACAAAAAGATCCGTTGCTAGTCTATAAATTTGAGAGCTTCAATCTCTTTAGCCAAATGTTGGAAAAAATAGCGCGTGATGTGCTTTCTTTCTTGCTCAAGGCACACATTCCTTTGCGTAGGGATCAGGATAGATTGGATAAAGCAGAAAGTGAAAGAAGAACAGATATGAGCCGTACACAAACATCCAGGCCCGATTTGTTGACACAGTCTGCCGAACCCAGATCCAATGCTCCTGTGCATGTGGAAAAACAAGTAGGTAGAAACGATCCGTGTCCATGCGGAAGCGGAAAAAAATTCAAACATTGTCACGGTAAAAACGTCTAATTTTTTAAAAAAGATCTATGTCATACGATTTAGCCATTATTGGATCGGGGCCTGCCGGTTATGTAGGTGCCATCCGTGCGTCGCAGTTGGGATTGAAAACTGTAATTATTGAAAGAGGCCCCTTAGGAGGAGTTTGTTTAAACTGGGGATGCATTCCTACAAAAGCACTTCTCAAAAGTGTTGAAGTCTTGAATGCAACAAAAACAGCTGCTTCTTATGGAATCCATGTTCCGGAAGGAACTACGCCCCATTTGCAGGAAATAGTGGAACGCAGTAGAAACGTGTCTGCACAGATGGCCAAAGGAGTTGAATACTTATTGAAGAAGAACAAAGTAGAGGTTGTTCATGGAAAAGGAGTTGTCAAAGGCGTAGGTCAAGTAGCCGTTGGAGATCGCATAATAGAAGCAAAAAACATATTGATAGCAACCGGTGCCAAACCCAATTCCTTACCGGGAGCCCCTATTGACGGAAAAAAAATCATCAGCTACCGTCATGCACTGACTCCGGTAAGCATTCCAAAAACAATGGCAGTCATCGGGTCCGGCGCCATCGGTACGGAACTGGCCTTTTTCTATCATTCTCTAGGAACAAAAGTAACCTTAATAGAATATTTGGACCAATTGGTTCCAACGGAAGATGCAGAAGTAGCCGCTCAACTGAGTCGCTCTTTCCGTAAGGCCGGTATCAAAGTCATGACGTCTTCCGGGGTGACGCGTTCAGATAAAACAGATTGCGGATGTACTTTGGCAGTGGAAACGAAAAAGGGAGAGGTAATGGTAGAGGCAGAAATAGTCTTGTCGGCCACCGGGGTAGTTCCCAACACATCGCATATGGGATTGGAAGAAGTGGGAGTAGCCATGGATCGAGGTAGGATAACGGTAGATGAAAATTATATGACCTCTGTGGAAGGCATTTATGCAGTAGGAGATGTTTTGGCAACACCGGCATTGGCACATCTGGCTTCTGCAGAGGCTATTTGCTGTGTGGAACGCATGGCCGGTTTGGACGCAGCACCGGTAGATTACGACAACGTACCCGGTTGTATATACGCTACTCCGGAAATTGCTTCTTTCGGCCTTCGCGAAAAACAAGCCGAAGAAAAAGGCATTGCCGTAAAAACAGGTAAATTTCCGTTCACGGCTTCCGGAAAAGCCACGGCTGCCGGAGAAAGAGACGGTTTTGTCAAATTGGTTTTTGATGCCTCTGACGATCGCTTGTTAGGAGCTCATATTGTTGGAGCTCATGCCACAGAAATGATTGGTCCTTTGGTAGCAGCACAAGGGAAAAAAATAACAGGTAAAGATTTGATGTATTCCATTTTTCCTCATCCCACCATGAGCGAAAGCATTATGGAAGCAGCGGCGCATGCAGCCGATCGTTGCATACATATTTAGAGGTTAGCGTTCTTCTTGAATATGGTAGTGGTTTCTTTCGGGGGCATTACGCGTAATGAGTTCGCCTATGAAACCGGCTAAAAACAATTGCATACCTAAGATAACAGCCAATAGCGCCAGATAGAAAAGAGGTTGATCCGTTACAGCTCTATAGGGCATTCCATGAGATTGCCAATAGATTTTTTGTACAATCAACCAAACGGCCAAAATGCCTCCTGCAAAAAACATCAGTGAGCCAAAGAGCCCAAAAATATGCATGGGTCTTTTTCCAAAACGAGCCAGAAACCATAAGGTCAATAAGTCTAGATAACCGTTGACAAAACGACTGAGTCCGAATTTGCTTTTCCCGTATTTACGACGGGCGTGGACAACCGGTTTTTCTCCAATTTTTGTAAACCCTGCTTCTTTTGCCAGGTAGGGTATATACCGGTGCATTTCTCCGTAAACCTCTATGTTTTTGACTACTTCTTTGCGGTATGCTTTCAATCCGCAATTCATATCGTGTAGCTTGATGCCTGTTACGGCACGGGCCGTGGCGTTGTATATACGAGAAGGAATGTTTTTAGTAAGAACCCGGTCTTTGCGCTTTTTCTTCCATCCGGAAACCAAGTCGTAGCCTTCCTCTATTACCATGCGATACAAAGCCGGTATTTCTGCCGGGTCGTCCTGCAAATCGGCATCCATGGTAATGATAACCTTTCCCTCAGCTGCTTTGAAACCGCAGTAAAGCGCTGCTGATTTTCCGTAATTTCTACGAAACCGTATGCCTCGGACCCGCTTGTCAGCTTCTGCTTCTTGAGCAATGAAGTCCCAGGATTCGTCTGTGCTGCCGTCGTCTACAAACAGCACTTCATACCGGGGCAGTGCCTCTTCAGTCGGGATCAGTGGTTTTTGGAGTACGTTCCGTATGCGCTCCAACAATTCCGGAAGCGATTCTTGCTCGTTATAAAGTGCAATGACTATTGAAAGGTCCATGGCCGGATATTGCTTTAATCAAACGGGGTCTTTTCTACTTTGTGTTTGGCACCGTTTGCCAATAAGGAAGCCCAAAGAAGTCCTATGATGTTGTAATAGAAAAGTTGGGTGATGGTGAGTACCACGGGCAAGTGGTTTAACATTTTGTCTATATCAAAACCTGCATCCAACACACCTGCTTGCTCAAATCCCTGGTACATGGCATTTGTCAACTGATCAACGGAATCCGGGAAAAGGAACATGACATGCAGGTAGTAGTAGGCTGCCCCTATAATGGATGAACAAAAAGATACGGCCAGTCCAAACTTAAAGGCATCTGCATAGATATAAGATTCTTTCTCTTTGCCAAAGTCTTTCATGACATAGAATAAAAAGCCCAAGGTACCGGCCAGTTTCAATACCCACATGACAAAGGTGTAAAAAGTACCGGTTAAAGGAAGTACCGTTTGCAAAACAGTAAACAAAATGGAAATAAGTGCCAGAATGATACCGTAAGGAGCGGCTTTATTCCAAAAGGATGATTTCATGGATATATTGTTTAAGAGATAAGATGCAAATTAATCAAAATTTTTAAAAAATACCTAACTTTGCAAACATGATAACAA
Organism: Bacteroidales bacterium; assembly: GCA_012839605.1. Classification (GTDB taxonomy): domain Bacteria; phylum Bacteroidota; class Bacteroidia; order Bacteroidales; family UBA932; genus DMER64. The sequence goes on along the minus strand of DUNA01000004.1, from coordinate 29,990 downwards.
TTACTTTTCCGGACGGAAAAACAAGAACATATAAAAAAGGAGTCACCGGTCTAGAAGTAGCCAACGATATCAGTCCAAGATTGGCAGCAGAAGTCTTGGCTATGAAAGTAGACGATGTGGTGACCGATATCAGATTGCCTATAACGGAAGATGCCGCTGTGCAATTTTTGAAATGGGAAGACGACCAAGGCAAACAAGTATTTTGGCATTCCTCGTCACACCTTATGGCGGCCGCTTTGGAAGAGGTGTTTCCGGGAATAAAGTTTGGTATAGGGCCGGCTGTGGAAAACGGATTTTATTACGACGTAGATTCCGGAGATCGCCAATTGACGGAAGCAGACCTACAAGTAGTAGAGAAAAAAATGTACGAACTGGCCCGTACAAAGCAATCTTTTGATCGCCAAGAGATCAGCAAGGAAGAAGCGTTGAGGATCTATAGGGAAAAAGGAGACGAGTACAAGTGTGAGCTGATAGAAGATTTGGAAGACGGAACCATTACTTTTTATACGAACGGAGCTTTCACAGACTTGTGCAAGGGACCGCATATTCCGCATACGGCCGCCATCAAGGCCATCAAATTGACTTCCATAGCCGGAGCGTATTGGAGGGGCGATGAGAGCAGACAAATGTTGACGCGTGTGTACGGCATTACATTTCCCAAAAAATCTCTTTTGGACGAATATTTGGTTATGCTGGAAGAAGCCAAAAAAAGAGATCATCGCAAACTGGGAAGAGAATTGGAACTTTTTGCTTTTTCACAAAAAGTAGGGCAGGGACTTCCTCTGTGGCTCCCGCGAGGAGCGGCTTTGAGAGAACGTTTGGAAAATTTTTTAAAAGCCGTACAAAAGGAACACGGGTATGAACAAGTCATTACGCCTCATATAGGGCAAAAAGATTTGTATGTGACAAGCGGTCATTATGAGAAATATGGAAAAGACAGTTTCCAACCCATCAAAACACCGCATGAAGGTGAAGAGTTTTTACTCAAACCCATGAATTGCCCGCACCATTGTGAAATCTATAAAGTCAAACCTCGTTCTTATAAGGACATGCCGGTTCGTTTGGCCGAATTTGGTACGGTGTATCGTTACGAACAAAGCGGAGAATTGCACGGCCTTACACGTGTGCGCGGTTTTACTCAAGACGATGCTCATATTTTTTGCCGCCCCGATCAGCTGAAGGACGAATTTTGTAAAGTTATAGATATTGTTTTGTACATTTTCAAAACGCTTGGTTTCACAGACTATACCATACAGATTTCATTGCGTGATAAAGAAGATAAGACAAAATATATTGGTACGGATGACAATTGGGAAAAAGCAGAGCAAGCCATTTTGGATGCTGTAGAAGAAAGGCAGTTGAAAGCGCAGGTAGAATATGGAGAAGCTGCTTTTTACGGTCCCAAATTGGATTTTATGGTAAGAGATGCCTTGGGGAGGAAATGGCAATTGGGAACTATTCAAGTAGATTACAATTTGCCTGAACGCTTTGAATTAGAGTATATTGGAGCGGATGATAAGCGGCACAGACCGGTAATGATTCACCGTGCGCCTTTTGGTTCCATGGAGCGTTTTGTGGCCGTATTGTTGGAACACACAGGTGGAAAATTCCCACTTTGGCTGGCACCGGAACAAGTTGTAGTGCTTCCGTTGAGTGAAAAATTCAATGTTTTTGCCAAAAAAGTTTGTGATTTCTTGAATAATGCCGATATTCGCGCCTCTATTGACGAGAGGAACGAAACTGTAGGTAAGCGCATTAGAGAAAATGAAATGAAAAGAATCCCTTACTTGCTGATAGTTGGAGAAAAAGAAGAGACTACCGGCACGGTTTCCGTACGTCGACAAGGAGAAGGAGATCAAGGCACCATGAAACCGGAAGAATTTGTTATATTACTCCGGAAAGAAATAGAAATAATAACCAATTAGTTAAAAGGAGGAACATACTATCGCAAAATCTTACAGACCAAAGCCTGCCCCGCAAAGGCGACCGAGTAACAGATACAATCCAAGGTTTCCAAGGCAGGAAGAAGGCCCAAGGGCCAATGCTGAAATTACCGCTTCACAGGTGCGTGTTGTAGGTGATAATATTGAGAAGCAGGGTATTTACCCTATTGCTCAGGCTTTGAGGATGGCGGAAAAAATGAACTTAGATTTGGTAGAAATCTCTGCACAGTCAGATCCACCCGTCTGTAAAATTATGGATTACCAAAAATTCTTATATCAGCGCAAGAAGAAAGCCAAGGAGATGAAAGCCAATGCGTCTAAGGTGATTGTGAAAGAGATTCGTTTTGGCCCCAATACGGATGAACACGATTATCAATTTAAATTAAAGCACGCCATTGAATTTCTGAAAGACGGAGCAAAAGTAAAAGCATTTGTATTTTTTAGAGGAAGATCCATTGTTTTTACAGAGCAGGGAGAAAAGCTGTTGCTTAGGTTTGCAGTAGACTTGGAAGATTACGGAAAAGCAGAGCAAATGCCCAAATTGGAGGGAAAGCGCATGATTATGATGATAGCTCCTATGAAAACAAACGTAAAGAAAAAGTAATCATTTTAAAATAAAAGAGAACCCTATGCCAAAAATGAAAACAAATTCCGGAGCCAAAAAGCGTTTTGCTCTTACAGGTACCGGAAAGGTGAAGCGGAAACACGCTTACCACAGTCATATTTTGACTAAAAAAACAAAAAAACAAAAACGCAATCTGGCCTACACCGGTTTGGTAGATAAGGCAGATGAGAAGCGTATTAAAAAATTGCTTTGTGTATAGCTGAGCAAAAATTATGAATCAGGTTGCACAGCTGATAAAGTATCTCGGAGGAGGAGAACGCTGACAGCCGCAAAGAAGATGTATTATGCCAAGATCGGTAAATTCAGTGGCTTCAAGAGCCAGACGAAAAAAAATCTTAAAACAAACGAAGGGAAATTTTTTGGCACGTGGCAATGTATGGACAATTGCCAAACACACGTACGAAAAAGGCTTAACATATGCCTATCGTGATCGTAAAAATAAAAAGAGGTCGTTCCGTTCGCTTTGGATACAACGTATCAATGCAGCAGCTCGCATGCACGGAATGTCTTATTCTCAATTCATGGGAAAAGTGAACAAATCCAATATAGGTTTAAATAGAAAGGTGCTGGCAGATTTGGCCATGAACAATCCCAAGGCGTTTGAAGCCGTTATTGAATCTATTAAGTAAATCACATTGAACCGCTGGGTAAAGTTTTCTCTGGTAGCTGTAGGTTATCTTCTTTGGGTCATCTGGCTGGGAAGTTTCTGGTGGCTGTTGGGCTTACTTGTCATTTTTGATCTGTATATTACAAAGAAGGTCAAATGGGCGTTCTGGAAAAAAAAGTATAAAGAAGGAGAAAAAAGAAATGTGTGGTTGGAATGGCTGGATGCCGTCATCTTTGCCTTGATAGCAGCTACGTTTGTAAAATCTTTTTTCTTTGAAGCGTATATGATTCCCACATCCTCTATGGAGAATACGCTGAAGACGGGAGATTATTTGTTTGTGGGGAAAATCAAATACGGTCCCGTAAGACCTAGAAATCCCCTGACCGTTCCGTTAACACACAATGTGATTTTTGGGAAAGAATCGTATTCCAGAATTATTGAGCGGCCTTACAAACGTATGGCCGGGTTTAGGAAAGTACAAAGAAACGATATGGTTGTCTTCAACTTTCCGCATGGGGATACGGTGCTTGTCAAGTATCCAATGGATGATTTTTATACTCACGTACGGTTGAATGGAGAAAAAAGCACATTGGATCATTACGGACCTGTAAAAGTTCGTCCCCCGGGAAAAGAAGACAACTATGTGAAAAGATGTGTGGCAGCGGCCGGCGATACGTTGCAGGTAATTGACGGACAAGTGTGGGTAAACGGACAGGCGCAACCAGTTTTTTCCGGTATTAGGTCTACGTATACGTTAATAACAGACGGACAACCTTTGAATAAGCGTTTGTTGGAAAAGTTTAAGGTGTCCGTAGAAGAAGCACGTTTTGATAACCGCATTCCGGGCTATGCGTCTTTGCCCTTGAATCCGCAACATGCAGAGGAATTGAAGGAACTGAGAAATGTTCTGTCTGTCACACAGAATATAGATGTTTTTCCTCCTGATTATCCCGACTCCCAATTGGTGTTGTTCCCGTTTGTAGTATCCGATGAATATCCCTGGACAAGAGATAATTACGGACCCTTGTGGATTCCGAAGGAAGGGACAACAGTAACCCTTACTTCGCAAAACATCCCTTTGTACAAACGTATAATTACTACCTATGAAGGTCATACTCTGGAAGAATCGGATGGTGTCTTTTATATTGATGGAGAAGAAACTTCTGAGTATACGTTCCGGATGGATTACTATTTTATGATGGGGGACAACCGCCACAATTCGCTTGATTCGCGTTACTGGGGCTTTGTTCCGGAAGACAGAATAGTTGGTAATCCGTTGATAGTTTGGTTTTCAACAGATAAGTTTAAAAAATTTCCTGCAAGCATTCGCTTGGATAGGTTGTTGAAGGTCAGATTCAAATAAATTTTGGGGTTACAAAAAAAATGCAGATATTTGCAACCCCCTAAAATAAATAAAATCAAATAAATATAGAATCCATGGCACGAGTTTGTCAAGTTACAGGTAAGAAGAGGATGGTAGGGAACAAGGTATCCCACTCAAAACGTCGCACCAAGCGTGAATTTGCTCCCAATTTAAAAACAAAACGTTTTTGGTTAGAGGAGGAAGGTCGTTACATTACGTTAAAAGTGACAGCCGCCGGGATGCGTACCATCAATAAAAAAGGATTGGCAGCAGTATTGAAAGCTTCCAAAGAAAAAGGTTTGATTGACATAGTTTAATTTTCGTCTTATGGCAAAGAAAGAAAACAGAGTACAAGTCATCTTGGAATGTACGGAACAAAAAGAAAGTGGCGTTCCGGGAATGTCCCGTTACATAACCACAAAAAATAAGAAAAATACTACTCAAAGATTGGAGCGGAAAAAATACAACCCTTTCCTAAAGAAAGTTACCGTTCACAGAGAGATTAAATAAAAAATTGTAATACTATGGCAAAGAAAGCAGTAGCAACATTAAGAGACAGAACATCAGGAAAGGGCACCGTGAAATGCATCCGTATGGTCCGTTCAAAGCGTAGTGGTGCTTATATTTTTCAGGAAGAAATACTTCCGGTAGATAAAGAAAAGGAATTCTTTGAAGCAAAGTAATCTAAAGAAAGCTATATGAAAAAGCTCCCTCAGGGAGCTTTTTTTATTTACGGGGACCATCCTTTTTCTTATATTTGCATTCTTATGTTTGGATTGGAGAAAACGAAAAAAAGCTTATTTACCAGATTGTCCAGGGCCGTTATGGGGCGCTCCAGAGTAGACGATCAGGTTCTTGACAATGTAGAGGAAGCGTTGATAGCTTCTGACGTAGGAGTAGATACTACGCTACGTATTATTGAAAGGTTGGAGGAGCGTGTTCAGCAAGATAAATACATGAATGCAGAAGAGCTGAACAAATATTTGAGAGAAGAAATAGAAGCCTTGCTTTTATCGAATGAGTTTACAAACAACGTTCTTCCGTTCGATTTTTCAAAGAAACCATTTGTAGTGCTGGTAGTTGGAGTGAACGGTACCGGAAAAACAACTACTATAGGGAAATTGGCGGCACAACTGAAAAAAGCAGGAAAGCAAGTCATGTTGGGTGCAGCAGATACGTTTAGGGCGGCAGCCATTGAGCAGCTTACCATTTGGAGTGAACGAGCAGACGTCCCTATTGTTAAGCAGGCTATGGGAAGCGATCCGGCTGCTGTAGCGTACGACTCTCTTGCCTCGGCTTTAGCCAAAGACGTAGATGTTTTGCTTATAGATACGGCCGGAAGGTTGCACAACAAAGTACACTTGATGAATGAATTGGCGAAAATAAGGAAGGTGTTGCAGAAACTCATTCCGGAAGCCCCTCACGAAGTTCTTCTTGTTTTGGACGGTTCAACGGGACAGAATGCCTACCAACAAGCTAGTGAATTTTCTAAAGCTACTCCGGTAACGGCATTGGCTGTCACTAAACTGGATGGTACAGCTAAAGGCGGTGTAGTCATTGGTATAAGCGATATGTTGCAGGTACCTGTTAAATTTATTGGTTTGGGAGAGGGCATTGAAGATTTGCAGGTTTTTGATAAAAAATCTTTTGTGGCATCTTTGTTTGAATAATACATACGTATGAAAATTCTTTATAATTGGCTGAAAGATTACTTGCCTTTGGGTATGACACCTGTGAAGACGGCAGAGGTATTGACAGATATTGGACTGGAAGTAGAATCTCTGGAAGAAATAGAAACCATACCGGGTGGACTTAAAGGCGTAGTAACGGCTAAAGTGATTGCATGCAATCCGCACCCCAATTCAGATCACTTGTCATTGACAACAGTGGATTTTGGCAAAGGTGAGCCTGTTCCTGTCGTGTGTGGTGCTCCCAATGTGGCAGCAGGTCAGAAGGTGTTTCTAGCAACGATTGGAACACAACTGACTTTTACAGATGGAAATCAGCTTACTATCAGAAAAAGTAAAATACGAGGAGAAGAGTCTTTTGGGATGATTTGTGCAGAGGATGAATTGGGAATAGGAACTTCTCACGACGGCATTATGGTCTTGCCGGAAGATACACCCATTGGCATTCCGGCAGCTGAATATTTGAACATTCCTTCGTATGCTGTTTTTGAAATAGGATTGACTCCCAATAGAATAGATGCTGCATCGCATTTTGGTGTTGCCCGTGACCTGGCGGCTTGGTACAAAGGGAAAGGGCAGGATATGCCGTTAACTCGGCCTGATGTCTCGGCTTTTGAAGAGGATCCCAATACAGAAGGCGTCCGTGTTGTGGTAGAGGCACCGCAAGCCGCGCCGCGTTACAGCGGCATTACATTGAGCAATTTGAAAGTGGGACCTTCCCCGGAATGGCTGCAAGAGCGTTTGAGATTGACGGGTATTCGTCCTATAAACAACGTGGTAGATATCACAAATTACGTATTGTTGGAGACGGGCCAACCGTTGCATGCTTTTGACAGGGACCATATTGAAGGAGATTGTGTGGTAGTACGTTTGGCGGAACCGGGAAGCCGATTTGTCACTTTGGACGAAGTGGAAAGAACACTGAGTGCAGAGGATTTGATGATTTGCAATACAAAAGAACCCATGTGTATTGGAGGCGTATTTGGAGGGCTAAAGAGTGGAGTAACGGAAAAAACAACTTCAATATTTCTTGAATCGGCTTGGTTTCATCCTACGTGGATAAGGAGAACTTCTAAACGCCATGGGTTGAAAACAGATGCTTCTTTTCGTTTTGAAAGAGGTACAGATCCCAACGCTACCGTAGATGTTCTTAAGAGGGCTGTGTTGCTTATGCAGGAAATATGTGGAGCCAAGGTAGAAGGGAAGATAATAGATTTGTATCCAAATCCGGTGGAGCGGGCGCGTGTACTACTAGATTATGACCGATTGTATGCTTTAATAGGTAAAGATATTGGTCACAAGATGGTGGATACCATTTTGCAAGCCTTGGATTTTGAAAAAATAGAAGACTCGGTATTGGTTCCAACGTACCGAGTTGACGTGACAAGGCTGTGTGATGTGGCGGAAGAGGTACTTAGAATATACGGCTACAACAACATTGAACTCCCGGATAAAATAACGGCTTCTTATTCTTTACCGGAGGGCCCGATTTCGCAACATATGAGAGACTCTATTGGAGACAGGTTGGCATCTGTCGGGTTTAGAGAAATCATGTCCAATTCGCTCACTCGAGCTTTGTACTACAAAGAGTCAGATGCATACCCGTTTTCATCTCTCGTTAAGGTTTTGAATCCGTTAAGCAACGATCTGAGTGTAATGCGTCGCACGTTGCTGTGGGGAGGTTTGGAAGCCATTGCTCGCAATATCAATAGGCAGCAGTATGACCTGAAGTTTTTTGAACAGGGGAATGTCTATAGTATGGAAAACACAGGCGCTGCACTGAGCGACTATACAGAGGAGGAGCGTTTGGCGTTGTTTATAACAGGTAATGACAGGCCTTTGAATTGGCACACACCTGCACGAGAGGTAGATTTTTTCTTATTAAAATCATACGTCGAATGGCTGTTCGTCGGCTTTGGAGTGGATCTTACGAAGTTGCGTTCCACAGCCACTCCGGAAGATGTTTTTGAGGAGGGAATTCGCTATTTGCTCAACGGAAAACCCTTGGTAGATATAGGCAAAGTAAACAGTACATGTCTGTCTGTCTTAGATATTAAGCAAGAGGTGTTTATGGCAGAAATTTCTTGGGATTTGTTTCTCATCTTGATAGGGAACAAAGAAACAAGATGTAAAGAATTGCCGCGTTTTCCGGAAGTACACAGAGATTTGGCTTTAGTGATAGATAAAGACATTCCTTATGAAAAATTGCATAGCATTGCTTTTAAAACGGAGAAACAATTCTTGCAAAGTGTGAGTCTTTTTGATGTCTATGAAGGGAAAGGTGTACCTGAAGGAAAAAAACAATACGCCCTTCACTTTGTGTTTCGTGATGTACAAAAGACATTGACGGACACCCATGTAGAAAAAGCCATAGAACGTCTTTTAAAAGCTTTTGAGAAAGAAACAGGTGCTCTATTGCGTTGATGGAAAGATGGGCTATTGCAGCCGGAGCCACTTTCTCCAAAGCGTGCGAAATGAATCAAATTCTTCTTGATATACAAGCCCTGCGCCGCTACGTTGCGTATTGTCCAGGTAGTTGGAATACTGGTCTGCTGCATGGCTAAATGCTTTTAAGCGGAATTTGCCTTTTTCGTCCAGTTTCAATTCTATATCCACATTGCCTACCAAATCGCTTTCGTTACGGGTGTAGGGGTTGTTGCCCATATTGCCGTTAATGACTACCCGGTTGTTGAACAAGCGTGTAGAGATGGCAACATCAAACAAATCACCGCTTTGCCCCGGTTGGTAATTGAAACCTACGTCCAAAGGTATATTCAGTTGTACAAAAATGTTGTTCAACTGATTGGAAAGAATTTCAGTAGCATTGGAATACAGCAAATTGGAGTTGTTTACAATACCCGATTCTTGTTCCGGAATAAAGTTGCTGGTGACCAAGAGTGCCACAAATTGACGCATGACTTTGTCGTCGGTAGACAGTGCGCTTTCAACACGGGCTCTTGTCATAGGATCAATATCATCCAATTCAATGTTAAATCCAAGATTGGGGTTCATCAAGTTCCCCGACATCAAGATTTGGCAGTCCACATCTCTGCGGTTGCTTACTACCGTAGTGTCTGCAAGAAGTGTGTTAATGGATGCTTTTGTTTTATACGAGGCGGTCAAATTGACTTGTGTGTTTTCAATTTCACCATGAAACGAAACTGTTCCTCCCGGTACAATCTGAAACCTTTTTGATACAATTCCCTGGAGACCAAATAAATAACTTCCGCTTTCTACAGAGCAATCTCCCAATATGGAAAATGTATCATCTTTTGGATCCAGCCCCAAATTTATCAATCCTGTTCCTCTTGCTTGAATGATATCTCCCGTAATCTTATTTATTTCCAGCAATATTTCTGCGTCTGTAGTCAGTTCCGTTCTGATGTTTAAAGTCAGGTTGCTTTTTCTTTCTTTTTGTTCTTTCTCTATGATAGCTGCTCGCGTATAGGGGTCTCTTCCTATGTAGGAAGGCGGAGGATCTGCAAAGGAAAGAAGGTTTGTTTGTCTGGCCTGTAGTGCAGAGGTTAAAGGTATGTGAAGGCTTGTAGAGGGTTCCGGTCTAACGGAAATATCTAATAAAATATTATCTAAGGGACCTTTTATCAACAAATTGCCCGTTGCAAAAGCTTGACCGTAAAAAACATCATTGTCCTTTTCTTCAAGGTTTAAGCCGTGTAAATTGTTGAAGTCCATTGTGATATCTGTCTGGATGTCACGGAAGTGCTTATACTGTAACCCACCTTTTACCAGTGCATACCGACCGGCTTCATCTCTTAGTGTATCTCTTGGTAAGAACAATCCTTCTTGTGTCAAATGAACGGGACCGGATAAGGAGTAAGGAACTTTTGTATAATCAACTGTGAAATTCAAGTCAGAAACAAAAGTGTTTGAGCTGATTAGGTCCAGGTCGGGGAACTTGCCCGACAAGTGCATATCTCCCGATATATATCCGTATACGTCTGTAACCAGGCTTTGTAGAAAGGGAGCAACCAAAGCTGCTTGAAATTTGTTGAAAGATGCCTGCACATCTACTTTTTTTGAAGAAGGATGATACGTTCCGGAGGCGTAGAAAGGATTTTTTCCGTTGGGTAAAAGAGTAGCAGCTTCCAATTCCAAGCAAGACATTTTCGGATTCCAGGTACTTTGTAGTCGTATGTCTCCGGCAAGCGAATCGTTGACAAAAAATTGTTCCCCAAAAAGATTGGCGGTAAAATGCCTGTCTGTATAAAAATGTGTGAGATGTCCTTTGCCTGTAAATGCGCCTTGAAATGCAAAAGGATATTGTGGAGGCATTAAGGTATTGAAGAGAGCGGCGTCAAATTTTGACAACTCTACAAAGAGCGTATCGGACGATTTGGGAGATAAGACGCCGTTGACCAGTAAATATTCCGGCTCTTTGTGCATTGCCGTATGTTGTAAGAGTATTTCATGAATGGCTATTGTTTTTCCGGAAAGGACAAGACTGTCTGTTTGGAGCGTCCAGCGTTTGCCGTTGATGAACAGGTTGTCGGAAGTTAAAAACGCAGCCACTACAGGTGTTTTATTATCTTCCGGACGGCTAAAAGAAAAGAGAGAATGTATGTTTGCGCTGTTCCATTTCTCTTCTTTTCTGTTGTAGTATAAATCAGAGGTTATTTTGTTGTCAAAAGCGGCAGATTTCAGGTGGAACGTATCTGCTTTTACAGAACCTATAGTTATTTCATTGCATGCCACATCTACTTGCATCTCTTTCTTGTTTGTCCAAGCACTGAGAGCCAGGTCTTTCAAGTTGTGTTCTTTGTAGCCTATCCTTGGGGAATGTATGGTAGAACTCAAACTGTCGTTTCCAAAATCTTGTAATGCAATTTCTGTTCCCGCTGATATGTAGAGACCCGGCATAAACAATTCTTCTAAGAAAGCGCTATTGTTGACTGTCAGCTGTAAGGCTGCAGAATGGTTCTCTTTGGCGGGGGGTAGTATCTGAAGGGAATCGTTGTTACGGAAGAGAGCAAGACGTTTGTTAATGAGCCCTGTCAGGTAACTCATAAGACCATCTGTCCCTTCGTAGGTTGCATTGAAAGCATCAGAATCTACCGTTACCTTAGAAGAACCGTTTTCCTCCATAAGACTTTCTAAGAAAAAGTGTTCCAATGCATGTACACCCGATGTGTTCTGAAGTGTTAAATGGGAAGCGTATAAGGTGCCATCAATATCTCCTTTGTTGTTGATATGAGAGAAATCCGCTTGAATCAACCCGCTCAATACGGCAGACGAATCGCTTTTATATATATTCAGCCGTGTCAAATCTGCATAAGCAATATTGGCGAAAAAGTTCATGGAAGCACCTGCAGATCTTGATAAATCTGTGCGTCCTTGAAATAAAAAATTGAGATTGGGGTCGGCGGCACTAATTCTACCATCAAAAATGCCGTTTTTAAACTCCCCCAGCATTTTAAAATCTTTAAATACATAATCGTTAAACTCAAGACGAGAAAGGGAAAGAGTGTCAATCTGCGTTTCTATGTTTTGAATACCACCTTGCTGTATACTTATGTTTGCCTTTGTATATAAAGCACATTCTCCCATGCCATTTATCCCCGTAAGAGTGCCCAGATCCACTTGTTGTACATCTGCTATTCCTGAAAGGAATACTCCTCTCTTGTACTTATTGCTATTGATAAGCAAGTCTATATACAAGTCTCCCACGTCACCTTGAAGACGACCGTTTACGACAAAATCTGTCAGAAGTCCTGCTAAGCGGCCTTTAAAGTCAAAGGCAGCTCCCGTTCCTGTTCTTTGTTCCAAAACATCTAGGTTTACGGAAGCAATGTTGTACAAAATGTGGTTTAAGTCACCTATTTGCGATTGCAAACTGTCTATTTGAACCATCAAAACGGTTTCTTCTGCTTGAGGAAGTCCTTTTAACCGGAACCCACACAGCAGTCTTGTGTTTCCGCTGACAGAGTGTATGTCTAATTGGTCGGACCGCAGATTGCTTACTGTGCCCGTTACTTTTCCTTTAGCATGGATATCCAGTACAAAATCTTCAGGAAAATGCATAGCGTAATAGGCAATGGACTTAAAGGACACCAAAGAGCGATGGAGATCGAGCTCCATGTGTACTTTATTCACGTAGTCCGATAAACGGTCCACATGGCCATAATGCATAAGAAAATAGTCGGCTGTAAGAAAAGAGTAGTTGTCTTTCGCTACCATATTGTAAACGAATGCTTCTTTATGGTCTACGGTAACATCTCCTTCCAAATGTTGCAATACATACCCCGATTTTTCTTTGCCACACAAATGATCCAGCCGGGCTCGCACCATGCCGTCTTTAAAACGGACATGTTGAAGGGCTATGGTAATACTGTCTACATGCATATTACCAAAATCTATGCTGTTGCTTTCTAAAGGGGGTGGCTCTACACCATCATTAATCATATGGTAGGCAAACCGCTCTAAGGTCACATGGCGAGCCTGAATATCCCAATCAAAAGATTTGTTTGTGGTATCCTTATCTACTGCAGGCGGAAAAACAGAGGACAAATTGTGTTGTCCACTTCTTGTAATCAAATGAAAGGAACCGTCTGAAAGAGATACGTTACGCAATCTGATTTTTTTCCCAAGCGGATGAAAATTGCTTAAAGTGAGAGCTAGCTTATGGCTGTGAAAGAGGGTGTCGGAGGATGTTGTTATAGCTATGTCGTGTATTACCAGTTTGTTAAAAAACAGGAAATGGACAGAACCTATTTTGATATCGGCACCGGAAGCTTGCGAAAGCCATTGCGCTGTTTCATCTGCCAAACGACTTTGTACAGAAGGAACTTGAAGTGTAATGAACAAACCGGCCAGTCCTATGGCTAAAACAAAGAGCACGGCCCGAAGTATGTTCTTAAAAGTCCTCATAGAAAATCCCTATCTTACAAAGTTAAGAAAAAAATGCCCAAATTTGCAGTAGTAAAAAAGGAGGATAGTGGCTTATATTTTAGGAATAGAATCTTCTTGTGACGACACATCGGCAGCTGTTTTAAAGAACACAAAGATGCTTTCTAACGTAATGGCAACGCAGGAAGTACACAAGAAATATGGTGGAGTGGTACCGGAATTGGCTAGCAGAGCACACCAACAACATATTGTTCCGGTAGTCAATAGGGCTTTGGAGCAAGCAGGTATTGGCGTAGGAGATTTGGACGCTATTGCATTCACACTAGGCCCCGGTTTGTTGGGTTCTCTTTTGGTAGGTACATCCTTTGCTAAAGGATTGTCAGTGGCAACGAACCTTCCGTTAATTGAAGTAAACCATCTTACGGGACATGTGTTAAGCCACTTTATAGATACGGAGGATACAAGCCGCAAACCGGATTTTCCCTTTTTATGTCTGCTTGTGTCGGGTGGACACACACAAATTATAGAAGTAAAAGCACCTCTTGTTTTTGAAATATTGGGACAAACGATTGACGATGCTGTTGGAGAAGCTTTTGACAAAGGAGCCAAACTGTTGGGATTTGACTATCCCGGCGGACCACAAATAGACAAATGGGCATCTGATGGAAATCCTCATAAGTTTGCCTTTGCCCGTCCAAGAGTACAAGCGCTCGACTTTAGTTTTAGTGGTGTAAAAACATCTTTTTTGTACTTTTTAAGAGACAAGGAACGAGAAGAACCGGGGTTTTCTATACACAATAGAGCCGATTTGGCGGCCGGTCTTCAGCAAACCCTTATAGACATACTTCTTGAAAAAGTAGTGGCTGCTGTTGCAACTACGGGAATAAAACGTATTGCATTGGCAGGAGGTGTGTCTGCCAATAGAGGTTTGCGCGAACGTATGATAAAAGAAGCAGAAAAACACCGATGGGATGTTTTTCTGCCCCCTATCCATTTTACCACAGACAATGCGGCTATGATTGCTGTTACAGGTTATTACAAGTGGCTGGAAGGTCGTTTTGCCTCACTGGATAGTACACCTATTACAAGGAGTAGTTTGATGCCTAGTGAATCAATCGCACCCTGAGCATCCGTCACAGCTTCCTTCGCATCCGGAAACAGCTCTTTCGCCGTATAAGCCTTCAACGAGTTCTTTTTCTGTAGCTTCTCTAATTTCCACCACTTTCCCTGAGAAGTGCAATTCGCAGCCGGCTAGGGGGTGGTTGAAATTCATTTTTACAGTCTCCTCCAAGACTTCATCCACAATGCCATTCATGCGGTTTCCTTGAGCATCTTGCATAGGAATGATTTTGTCTTTTACCAGAAGGCCTTCCTCGATTTTACCGTTTACTTTAAACAAATCTTTAGGAAGTTCTACAATAGCATCCGGATTTATTTCTCCGTATCCTTCTTTAGCAGACAAAACAAAGTCGAACCCGTCACCTGTTTTTTTGCCTTTTATGTTTTCTTCAAAAGCTTGTAATAAATAACCCAGTCCAAAAATGAACTTCATGGGCTTGTCATCTGTAACTGTTTCAATGGTATCTCCGTCAACTACCAATGTATAAGAGAGTGAAACTACTTTTTCGTCTGAAATAGTCATTGTATTAAATATGTTAGTTAGTGATTTTTCTGATTTTATATCCTACAGCTGCTGCAAATAATGAAAAAACAGGAAGTATCAAATTAAAGAAACAATAGGGAAGATAAGTTAATGTAGCCACGTTCAATACGGTAGATTGAGCAACGGCACATGTGTTCCAAGGTACAAGGACAGAGGTCACAGTAGCTGACTCTTCAATGGTACGTGAAAGCAATTCAGGAGCAAGTCCTTTCTTTTTGTACGTTTCTGAAAACATGCTTCCCGGCATAATAATGGCCATATATTGATCTCCTAGTGTTAAATTGAAAAAAATGCCTGTTCCTAAAGTGGCAGCTACGGTAGAAACGGTGTTTTTCATGAGCTTGAGCAGGTATTGTGTTATTACATGAATCATGCCAGAGGCAGTCATTATACCTGCATAGGCTATAACACAAAGTATGAGCCATACAGTATTCATCATTCCGGCCATGCCGTTGGTAGTCGTAAGGTTGTTCAATATAGCGTCCCCGGTATCAATCTTCACATGTGAGCTTATCATGGTAATAGCAGCTCCAAAACGTCCTCCTCCAATAGTATCGCATATTTGAGGTTGAAACAAAACAGCTGCTAGAGCTCCTACAACGGCAGAAAGAAGCAATGTAATAAAAGGGGGAACTTTTTTTATGACAAGGACTATGGTAATAAGCGGAATGAGCAAGAGCCATCCTGAAATACGAAAAGTGCCTTGCAAAGCATCCAGCTGAGATTGGATATCAACCGTACTTTCTGTGGGAATGGCCAGTCCGGCAATCAGATAAATAATCAGGCAAATGATAAAAACCGGAATGCTATTTACCATCATATATCTTATATGTGTAAAAAGAGGTACGTTGCAAAAAGAAGAAGCCAAGTTTGTGGTGTCTGATAGGGGTGACATTTGATCTCCAAAATAAGCACCTGAAATGATGGCCCCAGCCAACCACGGAGTGGGAAATCCTATAATTTGACCGGCTCCCAACAGTGCAACTCCAAAAGTGCCCACCGTACTCCAGGAACTTCCTGTTACTATAGAAATGACACTACTGATGACAAAAGCCAATGGCAAAAACACAGCCGGGTGGATCACTTTTAATCCGTAATAAATCATGGTTGGGATGATGCCACTACTCATCCAGCTCCCAATGAGGGCGCCAATGGCAATAAGAATAAGTATGGCCGGGTAGGTGTTTTTCAGATGGGTGATCATCCCTTCTTCTGCTTGTTCCCATGTCATTCCATAAAAGATGCGAGCAATGGCAAAAGCAACAACAGCCACAAAAAGCAGGGTGAATTGTGAAGGGCCTGCTGTAACATTGTCTCCAAATATGCGGACGCAGGTAAAGATGATTACAATGAGTAACAAAAGGGGAATAAGGCTGACGGTGAGTGATGGTTTTTTCATATGTATTTTTATAAGCCTGCCAATTCAATGCTCTCAAAAAGCAAGGAAGGCAGTAACCGGGAAGAAATAGGCTGTGCATCGTCCCCGGCTATATGTAATTGGTTCCAAAGGTTTATCATGTTCCCCGTCATGACCATTTCATTAATGGGGGTGGTTATTTGTCCGTTTTCAACCAGGAATCCCTCTATGCCATATGAAAAATCACCGGTTGCTGTATTGCAATTGCCTCCATTAAAGCCTGTTATGATGATTCCGTGCTGCATTTGTTTTGTCAGAGAAAGCACATCTCCTTTACCTCCTGTAAGCAGCAAGGTGGAAGGGGTGGCTATGGTACAAGGCATTTGCATTTTGGAGGCATGGTACGTATTTAAATAAAAAAGATTTAAAATACCTTTTTCAATGACTGTTCTTTTCTTTGTGGCGTTTCCTTCATAATCAAAAAAACTGTATGCAGGTACTCCTGTTTTGTGTGGATCATCAATGAGGGTAAGAACAGATGAGCCTATGCGTTGACCAAGGCTGTTTAGAAGAAAAGAGTTTTTTTGTTGAAGTTGTGCCCCCGATATGGCGTCTATAACAGGAGCAAGGAGCGTGGATGCCACTCTGTTTTCAACAACTACGTTGTAGATGCCTGAACGGGCTTTTTTGGGATTTCTTTTGTTCAAAGCTCTGTCAAGTGTTTGACGCATGCTTTCATGGGCGGCAGAGATGTGTATAGGATTGGTTCCTCCTATGAAATTCCAGTCTGAGGGGCGGGTGTTGTTTTCTCCCAGAACACTACACTCTGTCAGCAAACCAAACCAACTTTTTTCAGATGTACAATGCAATCCATTGGAATCTGCAATATGTACCCATCTGATAGAATCTGTATAATGTGCTGTTGCGTTGATAAGTGCCGGGTTTTTATTTTGTATGGATGCAGTACTGGAAAAAAGGAGATCTTTTTTTTCTTCTGTTTCTACATCTCCGGAAAAAACATCGCGTAGAGGAACTCCTTTATATTGCAATTCTTTAGGAAGAAGTGTTCTGAAAGGATCAGGAGCCAAAAGCTTGATAGACGCTATGGACTGATTCAACAGGTTGTCCAGGTGCCCTGTTTGCATTGTGTTTGTGGAACATGTTCCGTAACGCCCGTCTACAAATAAATGAATGTGTAAGACAGATTCTACCGCACTTTGGATTTTTTCCAACGAATGGTTTAATACCGTAAGTTCATTGGAAACATCCCTAACAGCCGTAACGCGGACATGCGAAGCTCCTTTTTTGAGAGCTGATTGCAAGACGTATTCCGTCATTTTTTGCAACATTTTTTTGTCTTTCATATACGGCCTCCTACAGTAAGTGATTCAACCAATACAGAAGGCATACCACATGATACGGGGCAGGTTTGACCTTTGCCACAAGTCCATGTGCCGTCATCTATGAGTAAGTTGTTGGCTACTCCTGCAATGGTAGATAGTGTTCGAGGACCGTTACCAATGATGTTGGTATCTTTTATGGGTTGTGTCAATTTTCCGTTCTCAATCAAATAACCGCTTTTTACAAAAAAGGTAAAATCTCCTGCACCTATCTGCACTTGGCCGTTGCTGAATGTATCTACGTACAGTCCTTTTTTTATGGAAGCTATAAGAGATTCTTCCGTATCTTTCCCATTCTCCATATACGTGGCACGCATGCGCGGTAGCGGTGCATAACGAAAAGACTCTCTTCTTCCGTTTCCTGTAGGAGTGGTGTTAAAAAACCGAGCAGAAATGCGGTCGTGCAAAAAAGAAGTGAGGATGCCGTCTGTAACCATATATGTCTTCTGAGCAGGCACTCCTTCGTCATCTATGTTCAGAGACCCTCTGTTGCCCTGCAACGTGCCGTCATCTATTACATAAATGCCATTACGACATATTTTCTCTCCCATTTTGTCTGAAAAGACAGATTCGTTTTTTCTTATAAAATCAGCTTCAAACGCATGGCCTATGGCTTCGTGTAATAAGATACCGGAACTGCCGGCAGACATGACAACAGGCATTTCTCCACCTTTTGGTTGTTGGGCATCAAACAAAAATGCCGTACGTTCCGTTACTTCTTTTGCTAATTGACTCACGAGTTCATGCGTCAGAAATTCGGCACCCATTCTGAACGATCTGGAAACAGAAGCTGTTTCTCTGTGCCCGTTCTGTTCCATTATGCAAACAACTAGTAAAGAAGCCAAAGGACGTATGTCTGAAAAATGGTCGCCATAGGAATTGTAAAAATCTATGGAAGAAGTGCTGTTTTCCAAGCGTGCTATGACTTTGCTTACTCGTTTGTCTTGCTCAAAGATAAGTTCATTCAACCGGTAAAGAAAAGGCATTTTATCATGGACGGACATACTTTCCCATGGAATCAGAGAAGGATATCTGTTAGGCAATTGTGCTGTTGTAAAACGGTCTGCTGTTTTTACGACAGCTCCGTTGTTGGCAATATGAGAAGCAATAAGGGCTGTTTTTTCACGATCAGAAGGAACAGCGCTTTCTGTAAACGCATAGCCTGTGTTTTGGCCTTTAACAACTCGGATACCTAAACCTCCTTCTTGATGAACTCCCGCAGCGTTCACTTCTCCGTCTTGCAATGTTATGGTGTTGTAGAAGGATTTCTCAACATAAAGATCTGCATAATCTCCACCTTTACTAAGCGCCAGGTTTAATAATTTTCTTGAATCCATGGTAAAACAAGTACAAAATTAAAAAAAAATGCTACTTTTACCTTATCTAAATTTATATGTCTATGAAAAAGTACGAATGCGATTTGTGTGGGTACATTTATGACCCTGCTGAGGGAGATCCCGATAACGGTGTTGCTCCCGGAACTGCCTTTGAAGACATTCCTGAAGATTGGGTTTGCCCGCTGTGCGGTGCAGGGAAAGAAGACTTTTCTCCCATATAGGATGTGCATAAGGGCCCGGCTCACAAGTCGGGCCCTTGTTTTTTTGGGGACAGATAAAAACACCGGATTGTGCAGTATTGTGGGATTTCGTGCATTTACAATATAGAACATCACTTTTTTACATAAATATTGTATATGAAATCACTTTCCGGTTTTCTTATAATGACCGTTCTTTGCGGTTTTTCTTTTGCTTCTTGTTCTAAATGGCCCTTGAAACCTCCTATTGAGAGGAAAGATATCGTACTCACCAAAGCTCAGCAAGAAATACTGAACAGCAGCCAGGTATTTGCCATTGACTTCTTTAAGGAAATGTGCTGCGAACTGGAAAAAGGCAATCTGTTTGTTTCTCCCCTGAGTGCCTCCATGGCGCTTTCTGCCGTAGCAAACGGCGGGGTAGGCACTACCATGGAAGATATGAAGGCAACCTTGGGATTTGGGAATTTTTCTTTGGAACAGATGAATGATTTTTACAAGACGCTTGTTCCCGCCTTAAAAAAAGTAGACAATACTGTCGACTTGCTTGTAGCCAATGCTGCATGGATAGAGCAAACCTTTCCGGTGAAAGAGTCCTTTACGAACTCTTTGCAGGATTATTATGATGCATCTATCAACAAACTGGATTTTAAAGATCCAAAATCATCCGATGTAATCAACGCTTGGTGCAGCGACAACACAAAGGGAATGATCAAAAAGATTATTGATCGTATTGACCCGGCGTACAGGTTGTTTTACACAAATGCCCTCTACTTTAAAGGCGACTGGAAAAGTACTTTTGACAAAAAAGACAGTCGGAAAGGTCCTTTCCGGAATGCTTTGGGCCATACTTCACAAATTGTCTTTATGGAGCAAACGCAAACGCTCCATTATTATGCGAACGAGAAAGTAGCCTTGGCCGAATTGCCATACGGAAACGAAGCGTTCAGCATGGTAGTTGCCTTGCCGGCTGAAGGCATGTCTGCAGAAGACCTGGTTTTATCTCTGGACATAGCCACGTGGAATGGCTGGATGGAATCTCTTTATCCGGCCACGCTTCACGTGCGTATGCCGCGTTTTGAGTTGGACTTTGATACAGAAGAAATGATGATTCCCGTATTATCACGTATGGGTATGGGGGTTGCTTTTGATCCATTGATGGCAGATTTTTCCGGAATCAGTGATATTCCGCTTTTCATAGGTATGGTTAAACAGTGTGCCCGCATTCAGGTAGATGAAAAAGGCACAGAGGCAGCAGCTGTGACCATTATAGGATTCGAAGTCACTTCTGTAAGACCGAATCCGAAGCCCGTTCCTTTTTATATGGATAGGCCTTTTTTGTTTTTTATTAAGGAGAAAAGTACGGGAACTATTTTGTTCTCGGGACTTATTAAAGAATTGTAACATATGAAATCACTTTCCGGTTTGTTGTTGATGGTAGTCCTTTCGGGCTTCTCTACTTTTTCTTGTTCCAAATGGGACAGAAACGATTCTATTGATAGACAAGATATTGTCCTGACAAAAGCCCAGCAAGACGTGCTGGACAGGAGTCAGGTGTTTGCTATTGATTTTTTTAAAGAAATGGGCAAAGAGCAGGAGAAAGGCAATCTGTTTGTTTCTCCTTTAAGTCTATCACTTGCCCTTTCTGCTGTAACAAATGGAGCGGAAGGCAGCACACAGGAACAAATGAAAGCTGTTTTAGGCTTTCAAGATTTTTCTTTGGAGCAGATGAATGGGTTTTACAAGAAACTTATTCCGGCCCTTCAAAAAGCCGACAGACAAGTTACTTTACATAGTGCTAATGCGGTATGGATAGAAAAAGCATTTCCTGTAAAGAAACCGTTTTTAGATGCCCTACAACACTATTACAAAGCTAGCGTAAATAAATTGGATTTTAGAGATGGCAAAGCTCCGGGAATCATTAACAAGTGGTGTAAAGACAACACAAACGGAATGATTCCGGAAATTATTGACCGTGTTGATCCTTCGTACAAACTGTTTTATACGAATGCATTGTATTTTAAAGGCGATTGGAAAAGCACGTTTGATAAGAAGCATAGCCAAGAGGGACTGTTCCGGAATGGTACCGGACAGGCTTCTGAGGTAGTATTCATGGAACAAACGCAAACGTTTCCTTACTATGAAGAAGACAGGGTGGCTTTGGCAGAATTTCCCTATGGGAACGAAGCCTTTAGTATGGTCATAGCTTTGCCGGCAGAGGGTGTTACGGCTGAAGAATGTTTGCAGTCATTGACCCTTGAAAAATGGCATTCCTGGATGGAATCTTTATCTCCCGTAGAGTTGCATGTACGCATGCCACGGTTTGAGCTGGAATACGATTCAGAGGACATGATGATTCCTGTTTTAAGTCGTATGGGGATGGATATCGCTTTTGATGGAAGTCGCGCAGATTTTTCCAATATCAGTGACATTCCCCTTTTTATAGATTTGATAAAACAGAACGCTCGTATAAAAGTAGATGAGAAAGGTACCGAGGCGGCCGCCGTCACCATTATAGGAGTCAGATATACATCTATAGGCCCAGCTCCTGTGCCTTTTTATATAGACAGGCCCTTTATTTTGTTCATAAAAGAAAAAAGTACAGGGACTCTTCTCTTTACAGGGTTAGTCAGGGAACTTTGACCGGAAAGGATTAGAAAGAGATGATTTCATGGTACACGCGTATGGCAAAATTGTCTGTCATACCGGCTATATAATCTATTACGGCTCTCTTGTATTGAATGGGGTCTGATACATCGTACACAATATCGTTTTCAAACCCGGCTTCTTTTCTGGATTCCGGATCTAAAGAGCTGTATTTGATGAGCCATTCTTTAAAATACCGTAACAACGTTGGAAATTTATACATGCTGCCTTCTATATTCCCAAGTAAGTCCTTATCGTAAAATTTATCCAGAAAATCAAAGACAGTCCGGATAATGCAACGCGCATATTCTTGATAATACTGCAACCGAGGATGGTAATAAATATGTCGGTAATTGAACTCTTTGATCTCTACCAGCAGGTCAAAATATTTATGAGAAAAATGCATGCCTTCTTCCGGAGAGGAGTGGGTACACAGGTCTTTGATAAACAGCTCTATCAGAGCCGTATTGTTAGCTACCAGAGGTTTGTTGTCTTCCACGCCCCGGGGAAGGGGAACCTTACGAAGCAGTTTGTTCAGTTCTTCCAGGCGATCGGGTTCCAACAGATTGAGTTCAATGGCGTCTTCAATATCACGACCCAGATAAGCAATTTTATCTGACAGTTTGACTACGCATCCTTCCCAAGTATAAGGCATGTATTGGTTGGGTCTTTTGATTTGATCCAAATCAATGGCTTGTACTCTGGGAAACAACCCGTTTTCATCTGCTTCTCCACAATGGGAAATGATTCCGTCCCGAACAGCATACGTAAGTCTGAGATTCTTATGAATACCGTAAGCATTGGGGAGAGTCGCTATTTTGTCTGCCGTATACAGGCCGTTCTTTTCATGCCAAAAAGTACCATCCCACTCTTGCATAATTTCAGACAACAAGGTTTCTCCTTCGTGTCCAAACGGACTGTGACCCAGATCATGGCCCAGAGCAATGGCCTGGGTAAGTTCTGTATTCAGCCCCATGAATTTAGAAATAGTATAACTGATGGAAGCCACGTGGTTCACATGCTCCATACGTGTGCAGATGTGGTCGTTCTGCGTAGCAAAAAACACCTGAGTTTTGTGTTTTAAACGTCGGTACGATGTACAATGTAGGATGCGCGAATAATCCCTGTAAAAAGGAGAACGTGTTTCGTCGGGCTTTTCTTCATGAGGGAAAAATTCCCGCCCTCTTTGCAGCGATTGTTCCCATTTGGGGTTGTTAGGTCCTATTTGTACTTTTTTAAATAAATCCGGTACCATTTTTTTGTTCATAAGTCACGTATTTTTTTCTCCCAGGCCCAGGCACGGGCCAATGTTTCTTCTACAGGCACTTCTGCCTTCCATTGCAAATGTTTGTTGGCTAGCGATGTGTTGGCCCAAACGGCTTCTACGTCTCCTTGTCTTCTGCCTGCCATTTTATACTTCACTTTTATGTTGTTTACTGCACAGAACTTTTGAACGAGTTCCAGTACAGAAAGAGGCTGTCCTGTTCCCACATTGTAAATTTCACAAGAGCCGGGGTCGTTTTTTGTGTACATTTTCTGCAGCGCACTTACATGTGCCCGTGCCAAGTCGTTGACATCTATATAATCCCGTAAAGCCGTTCCGTCGGGCGTGTTGTAATCGCTTCCAAAAATCTGCAACACATCTCTAACGCCTGCGGCTGTTTGAGTAATAAAAGGCACCAAGTTGTTGGGTACTCCACGTGGCAATTCTCCCATGAGGGCTGAAGGGTGTGCTCCAATAGGATTGAAGTACCTGAGTATGATTCCCTGTAATGTGGGGTGAGCTTTTACGGCATCGGTTAAGATGTCTTCGCATATTTGCTTGGTGTTGCCGTATGGATTGGTAGCCACCCCTCTGGGAGTATCTTCTGTTGCCGGTAGTATATCCGGTTGTCCGTAAACAGTCGCAGAAGAAGAAAAGACTATGTTCCCCCCGCCGTTCTCCAACAATACTTCAAGTACCGTTAGAAAAGACGTAAGGTTGTTTTTATAATACATCAAGGGCTTTTCAACACTTTCTCCTACGGCTTTAAAGGCTGCAAAATGAATCACACCGTCTATCGGGTGTTTTTTGAAAACAGTTTGTAGATCTTCCTTGCAACAGCAATCTATTTCATAAAACGGCAAGGAACGTCCCGTTATTTTTTCTGCACCTTTCAGACACGTTGTGTCTGCATTGGACAAGTTGTCTACTACTACAACCTGGTAACCGGCAGCCACCAGTTCAACAGCCGTGTGGCTTCCTATGTAGCCTGCTCCTCCTGTAATAAGTATGGTCTTCATGAAAGCAAAGATAAGAAAAACCGACTGAGAAGGTGTTCTTCAGTCGGTTTTTGATTGTACTAAAGTTCAGCCGTTCAGCAGCTTTAGGATTTAGTATCCATAATGGCAGCTTGTGCAGCAGCCAGTCTTGCAATAGGAATCCTGAAGGGTGAACAAGAAACGTAGGTAAGTCCCAGTTTGTAGCAAAAATGTACAGACTGGGGATCTCCGCCGTGCTCACCGCAAATACCCAACTCTATGCCGGGATTTGTAGAGCGGCCTTTTTCAACGGCTGTTTCCATAAGTACTCCAACCGATTCTTCATCAATGTGCTGGAACGGGTCAAAAGGAAGGATCTTCTTATCTATGTATTCACCTAAGAAAGAGCCTATATCGTCCCTGGAAAATCCATACGTCATTTGGGTGAGGTCGTTGGTTCCAAAGGAGAAAAATTCAGCGTTGCGAGCCATTTCATCGGCCAGCAGGGTAGCACGCGGGATTTCAATCATGGTTCCGTATACGTATGTAAACGAGATTCCAAATTCTTCCTCTACTTCTTTATGTACCCTGTCGCATATGGCTTTCTGATCGTCCAATTCTTTGACACTAAGGGTCACGGGGACCATAATCTCGGGTATGGGTTTCAAACCTTCCTTAATCAATTCTGCTGTAGCGGAAAAGATGGCACGGATCTGCATTTCAGAAATCTCGGGGTAGGAGATTCCCAGACGTACTCCGCGATGTCCCATCATGGGGTTGACTTCTTTCAGCAGGTCGGAACGTCTGATGATTTCTTCTACACTGATATTCAGCTCTTCTGCCAATTCTTTTTGTATCTCTAATGTTTGAGGAACAAATTCGTGCAAAGGCGGGTCAAGCAAACGGAACGTAAGCGGCAAACCGTCCATTACACGCAAGGTCTCTTTAGCAGCCACTTTAACATAAGGAGCCAGCTCGTTTATAGCTTGTTGCCTTTCCTCTGCATTTTCCGACAAAATGATTTTACGCAATTTGCTCAGAGGAGCCTCTGCGTTCAATCCGTAAAACATGTGTTCAATGCGGAAAAGTCCTATTCCTTCTGCTCCAAAATCTAAAGCCGTTTGTGCGGCTTCCGGAGTGTCGGCGTTGGCACGAACGCCCATGGTGCGGAAAGTGTCTACCATATCCATAAATTCTTTAAACCTGGGATTTTCAGAAGCATCCATGGTTTCTATTTTGGAATCGTATACAAAACCACGCGTTCCGTTCAGGCTGAATACGGTACCTTCCGGATATTCTTTTCCGTTGATGGTCATGATGCGTTTATCTACGTCTAAGTGTACTGCTTCACAACCTACAATAGCGCATTTGCCCCATCCGCGAGCAACCAATGCGGCATGAGAAGTCATACCTCCGCGAGCCGTAAGCAGTCCGTCTGCTACACGCATACCTTCCACATCCTCAGGATTGGTTTCTTCTCTTACCAGGATAACGCGTTTGCCTTGACTGTGCCAAGCAACGGCGTCTTCTGCCGTAAAGACTATCTGGCCAACGGCACCGCCCGGTCCGGCCGGCAAACCTCTGGCTACTACTTTTGCCTTCTTTTCTGAATTGGAATCAAGAATGGGATGGAGTAGTTCGTCCAGCTGCGCAGGAGCTACACGCATAACGGCTGTTTTTTTATCTATCAGCCCTTCTGCCACCATATCCATAGCCATATTCAGAGCTGCCACACCCGTTCGTTTGCCAACACGGCATTGCAACATCCAAAGTCTGCCTTCTTGAATGGTAAACTCAATATCTTGCATATCGCGGAAATGGGCTTCCAAGTTTTTCTGGATTTGATCCAGCTCTTGGTAAGCTTTAGGCATTACAGATTCCAACGAAGGTATATCTTTGGTCTGTTCTGTTTTTGTAGCTTCGTTAAGCGGGCTGGGAGTTCTGATTCCTGCAACTACGTCTTCACCTTGTGCATCCAAAAGCCACTCTCCGTAAAACTTGGCTTCTCCCGTAGCCGGGTTGCGTGAAAAAGCAACACCTGTTGCCGAGTTTTCACCCATGTTTCCGTAGACCATAGATTGTACGGTAACGGCTGTACCCCACTCATCAGGAATGCCTTCAATCCGGCGGTAGGCAATGGCGCGTTTTCCGTTCCAAGATTTCAATACGGCACCTATACTGCCCCAGAGCTGTTCCATGGCGTTGTCAGGGAAAGGTTTACCCAGTACTTCTTGTACTTTTTCCTTGAATATATCACAGAGGTCTTTTAAATCTTCTGCCGTGAGGTCTGTATCGCTTTTGTATCCTTTGTCAGCTTTCATTTTCTGCATCAGTCCATCCAACTGCACACGGATTCCTTTTCCTTCTTCCGGCTCAATGCCTTCTGCTTTTTCCATAACTACATCTGAATACATCATAATCAGACGACGGTATGCATCGTACACAAAGCGTGGATTGTTTGTTTTTTTGATCAGTCCTTCGATGGTTTCTGCACACAGTCCAATGTTAAGCACTGTTTCCATCATACCGGGCATAGAGCTTCTTGCACCTGAGCGACAAGATAACAGCAGGGGGTTTTGAGGATCTCCGTAACGAGCTTCCATCACCTCTTCTGTCTTTTTCAGTGCTTTTTCAACTTCTTCTGCCAATCCTTGGGGGTAGTTACATCCCAATGCATAGTACTCTGTGCAAGTATCTGTGGTAATAGTGAAACCTGCAGGTACAGGCATCCCCAAAAGACACATTTCTGCTAAGTTGGCTCCTTTGCCACCTAACAGATTTCTCATAGTACCATCACCTTCGGCGGTTTTCCCACCAAAGCTGTAAACTCTTTTAATTTCTGACATAAATTTATATAAGTAAGATTAGATAATAGATAAATATCCGATTTTGACTTGCAAAAATAATAAAAAAGTTACAATATTGTACCAGCCAGCTCTGCCAAACGGCTTCTTTCTCCTTTGACTAAGTTTATATGAGCAAAGAGGTCTTGACCTAACATCTTGTCTGTCAAATAAGTGAGTCCGTTAGAGTGTCTATCTAAGTACGGTTGGTCTATTTGATGAATATCGCCTGTAAACACCAATTTGGTGCCTTCTCCGGCTCTGGTAATGATGGTTTTGACTTCGTGAGGGGTAAGGTTTTGTGATTCGTCAACAATAAAAAACACCTTGGAAAGGCTTCTCCCACGAATATAGGCCAATGGTGCAATCAATAATTTTTCATTACGCTGCATTTCTTCTATACGTACATATTCCCGGCTGTTGGATTTGAGGTTCCCCTTGATGACGCTCAAATTGTCCATTAAGGGAAGCATGTACGGTGCTAGTTTTTCTTTGATATCTCCGGGTAAAAATCCCACCTCCTGACTCCTAAGGGGGATAACAGGGCGGGATAACATAATCTGATCGTATTCTCTTTCAAGCGCAAGGGCAGCAGCCAATGATAAAAGTGTCTTTCCGGTTCCGGCTATTCCCGTTATGGATACCAATTTGATGTTTTCGTCAAGAAGTGCATCCAATGCGAAATTTTGTTCGCTGTTACGTGGGGTTATGCCGTACGCCCTATGACCCGGTACAGGAATGAGTCTTTTTTGCGACGCATTGTACCTGGCCATAGCAGACCCGTCTTTGTTTTGCAGTACGTAATACTGGTTGTGGTACGCATTTTTTAAAGGGATGGCTGCAGCGTCCAGTCCGTCGGGTGACTGATACAATTGAGCCATAATATCTGAAGGTACTTGTGGCAGATGCACAATCCCTTTAGATAAGATGGTAATGTTTTCATCTTTGACTTTGTCTGTTAAGTAATCTTGGGCTTCTATACCCAAGGCTTTTGACTTGATGCGTAAGTTGATGTCTTTGGTGACCAGGATTACTTTCCGTTCCGGGTGTTTTTCTTTTATAAAATGAGTGGTAGATAAAATGCGATGATCCGGTATATCTCTGTAAAAAGCAGCTTTTAAAGATTCGGGAAAAGGGTGACCCGGTTCTACTTTCAGTCGTCCTCTGCCGTTTCCCATACCAATCCAACCATCCAACATTTTATCGCCTAAGATGCGATCCAATTCCCGAGAGAACTCCCGTGCATTGTAATTGATTTGTTCATTCCCTTTTTTGAAACGATCCAATTCTTCTAGCACTATGATGGGAATTACCAGATCGTTTTCTTGAAAATTTCTAAGTGCTTGGTGGTCGTGCAACAATACGTTGGTATCTAATACGAAAATTTTTGGGAGAGTTGTCATCTGGCAAATGTAATGAAAAAAGCATACATTCGCACCATTATGAATTACAGTAAGGCGGTAACGTATCTTATTACACATTTCCCTCAATACCAGAAGACAGGTATGGATGGATACAAACCCTATCCGGCCCGTATGCTGTCTTTGATCTCTTGGTTGGGGAATCCTCAATTGTCGTATCCATGTATCCATATAGCCGGTACAAACGGCAAAGGATCTGTAGCACATATGATGGCTTCTGTCTTACAAACGGCGGGATTGCGTACAGGTTTGTATACCTCTCCGCATCTCATAGATTTTAGAGAGAGGATTAAAGTAAACGGTCAAATGATTTCAGAGGAGAGTGTAACCTCTTTTGTAACAGAATTTTTTGAAAATCGCCTGCCGGAAATAGGAGATGAAAAACCCTCCTTCTTTGATATGACAACGGCAATGGCCTTTCAGTATTTTGCAACACAAAAAGTGGATATAGCCATTATAGAAACGGGACTAGGGGGGCGGCTTGATTCAACAAACATCCTTAGCTCTCAATCTGTTTTGCTTTCCATAATTACAAATATAGGCCTGGATCATTGCGATATTTTAGGTCAGACCAAAGAGGAAATTGCCAAAGAAAAAGCCGGAATCATCAAAAGCGGTATTCCCGTAGTGTTGGGGGAATACGACGCAGCTTCATTTCCGATAATAAAAAAACAGGCCTTTCAACTTGGGTCAAAATGGATTGGCGCTTATGAAAGTACTTGTAAAGAGTATTCGTTAGAAAACAACAATTTGTACCAGAAGAGAAATGCCAATACGGCATTAAGTGCTTTGTGGGTATTGAAAGAAACGTATCCTGACAGATTTGCGTCCATTACGCAACAATCCATAACTGAGGGCTTGCTGTATTATCAAACACGTACCGGTTTGCGCGGAAGATGGGAACGTGTCTGTGAAAACCCGGCAGTTATCCTGGATACAGGACACAACGCAGACGGTTTGTCGTATTTGAAAGAACAACTATCCGTAGAAAAATATGAACATTTGTTTGTGGTTTACGGAATTGTTCGGGAAAAGGCATTGTTTCCGATGGCCAACTTGTTGCCGCGCGATGCTACATACTTTTTTACACAGCCGTCTATTGACAGAGCTTTACCGGCAACTGCTCTTAGGGATTGGGCCGTAAAACAGGGCTTTATAGGGAAAACAATACCTGATGTACGAGCGGCTTATTTAGAAGCTTTGTCAAGTGCAGGAGCCAAAGATTTGATTCTTGTCACAGGCAGCACTTTTACAGTTGCAGATGCAATTGCAAACTTTTTTTGCACGTAAAAAAAATACGCGTATATTTGCAATCCCTTTTGGGAGTTTAGCTCAGCTGGTTTAGAGCACCTGCCTTACAAGCAGGGGGTCGGAAGTTCGAATCTCCCAACTCCCACAACCATACAGAAACCTCTAGTTTTTACTAGAGGTTTCTTCTTTCTTAAGGAAGCAGTCTTTCCAGCCCAAAGCGTTAATCAGTTGCATCCAATGCACAGCTTCTTTACGTGTAGTGAATATTTGAGAGACGTATTTGTACAGACCCGTTTCGTCTTGTATTACGGAAATGTGCAAGGTGGGTAATTTTTGAGACAAGCGAGCAAAGTAACTTTCTGCATCTTTAAGCGGTTCTCTAAGAGTCGCAAATTGCAGGCGATATCCGCTTATTGGTTTAGCTATTTCTGTAACAGGCTTTGGAATTGCAAACTAATTTGAGACAAAAAGTTAAGCTGCATTATTAATAGATTCTTTTTTAGCATTATACTGTTCCCAAAATTCATCAATGGTTAAGTTGTTCAGT
>DUNA01000051.1 GCA_012839605.1 Bacteroidales bacterium | reverse complement strand
GAAGCCCCTACCTGCACAAAGCCATAATAAACGGATACGGGCAGTTGCTTCCCGATGAAAAACTGCCTACGTATTTCCTCTACTTCACTACAGACCCAAAAACAGTAGATGTCAACATACATCCCACCAAAACAGAAATACGCTTTGAAGACGAAAACATCATCTTTCAAATGTTGCAAGCCCTAGTCCGAGAAACGTTGGGCAAGTTTGCATTGGGACCGAGCATAGACTTTGATTTGGGCGGCATGCAACACCACATACCCGTTCCGCCGGCTCCCGGCGAATACGTACCGCCACCCAAAATCAATTACGACCCACTCTTTGATCCGTTCAAAGAAGCGGAATCCAAAGAACGGCTCTTTCGCGATCAACCGCCTCCCGCTTTTGAAGCCCCTGTTATTCCCTTGCAAAAACGTTACCTGGCAACTTCGGTATCCGGAGGATTGATGGTCGTCCACCGCAGGCGGGCGCTGGAACGCATCTTTTATGAAGAACTACTCCCTCGGTTCAAAAACAGGCAACCCGTTCCGGAACCATTGCAGTTCCCGGTACCGCTCAACTTGCAACCTCCCCTTTCCCTATTTTTGGAAGAAAGCACAGACCATCTCTTGCAAATGGGGTTTGCTATAAACGAAGAAAACCAAGTTACAGGCATTCCGGAAGGACATCCCACAGACCAAGCGTCTGTGACAGAATCCATCAGCGAACTGCTTACCCGGTTTTCCTCGGCAGGTGTACAAGACGACGCAGATCCACCTCAATTGAACTACGGACAGCGCTTGGCCGCCACCGTAGCCCGCAGAATGGCCGCAGGGGAAACACAAAGCGGTGAGATCCACACAAGCAAAGACCAGGTGCTCTTGAAACAATTGATGGCGTGTGAACAACCCGGTCTGACCCCCGACGGCAAAAAATGCCTTGTCGTCTTTACCACAGAAGAAATAGATACATACTTTACCTAACCATTATGTACCAATACAAACAGGGCGGATTTTTTGCCCGTATGCCCATAGTCATAAAGAACATCATCATCTTGAATGCGTTCATGCTCATCCTTACGTCTATAAACCAGGAGTTCATGATAGAGCGTTTTGCGTTGTTCTTTCCCATGTCTCATTTTTTCAGACCGTGGCAAATCATCACCCACATGTTCATGCACGGGAACTTCACCCATCTGCTGTTCAACATGTACGCTTTATGGATGTTCGGGTCTGTCTTGGAGCAAATATGGGGACCTAAAAAATTCTTGCTCTTTTTCTTTGTGACCGGTCTGGGTGCCGCCGCATTGCATATGGGAGTGCAATGGATCAGCATCTCTTCTTTGGCTAAGACCATACAGGAAAGCGGACCGGCTGCCGTTAGTGCATTGAGCCGTTACCGCATGATGGTAAACGTGCCAACGGTGGGCGCATCCGGAGCCGTATACGGCATCTTGTTAGGCTACGGCATGTTGTTCCCCAACACGGAACTGCGTATCATCCTGACTCCTATAGCTTTGAAGGCTAAATACTTTGTCATCATATTTGCTGTCATAGAACTGGTCTTGGGACTGATTGGGGGCGGAAACATTGCCCACTTTGCCCACCTGGGAGGCATGATTTTCGGGTACTTCATGATTCGTCATTGGAGAAAGAAAAACAGGATGTACTATTAAAAACGTACGACTATGAGATACAGTCCGGATATATATAAGCACCTAGAAAACGCCACTGAAATACTACGGAGTGGAGGTACCATCCTCTATCCCACAGACACCATATGGGGTTTGGGATGCGACGCATGCAACCCCAAAGGCGTGGAAAAGATTTCTGCACTAAAAGACAGAGATGTTCACAAGCATTACATTGTGCTGGTTGCCGATTTAGCCATGTTGTACAGGTATGTGGAATACGTGCCGGACATAGCGGAAAATTTGGTGCAAGAAGCCAACAAGCCCCTGACCCTCATCTATCCCAGCGGCATCAACCTGGCCCCCGGCGTAGTGGCCGAGGACGGCAGCGTGGCCATCCGCATCCCCAACCACGACTTTTGTCAATCGCTCATCCGCAGACTCAAAAGACCGCTGCTCTCTACCTCGGCAAACATAAGCGGAACAACTGCTCCGGCTGTTTTTGAAGACATAGACAAGGCGTTGCTCAAAAAAGTAGACTGGGTAGCTCCCTCTTTCCTGCAAGGCGGCAGCACCGGAAAACCTTCGTCCATTATCCGTGTGGGAAGACAAAACGAAGTAGAAATCATCAGACATTAACCCTAGAGATCATGCAAAGAACACCCCTCCAAATTCGGTTTAACGACATAGATATGCTGGGTCATGTGAACAACGTCATATTTGGTCACTATTACGATACAGCCAGAACAGATTACTTTCTCAACAAAACCACGTACAATCCGGATTTTCAGAAAGATCAAAAGCTCATCATCATGGTCCATGTGGAACACGACTACCTGGCTCCGTGTTTCCTTACAGATACACTTTTTGTAGAAACGACTCTGGAAAAGATTGGCGAAAGAAGCGTGCATTTTTTGCAAGAAATTGTGGATGACAAAGGAATAATCAGGTCGCGCTCCCGCAGCGTCATGTCCACGTTTGACACGGCTACGGGCAAATCGTTCCCTATCAAAGACGAATGGGAGTTTTTTGAACAATGATACTCTTCTACGCACCCCATATTGACCTGCCCCACCATACGCTTTCTCCGGAAGAAAGCCTGCACGGTGTCAAAGTACTCCGACTGAAAAAATCGGACACGGTGTATGTCACAGATGGGAAAGGCACTCTGTGTACGGCCTTTGTGGAAGAACCCAACCCGCGCGCCTGCCGGTTGCTCATTACAGATGTAGCCGAGAACTACGGTGCCCGCTCCTACCACTTGCATATGGTTGTGGCTCCGCCTAAAAACACCGACCGCTTTGAATGGTTTGTGGAAAAAGCCACAGAAGCCGGCACCGACACCATTACTCCTCTTATTTGTGATCGCTCCGAACGGAAAACGCTGAAAACAGACCGTTCCCGGCGCATAGCCATAGCTGCTCTCAAGCAATGCAAACGAGCACAGATGCCCGAAATCCGGGAACCAACATCTTTTGCCGAGTTTTTGGAATCCGACGCCCTGAAAGACACCCGCCCCGCCATCGCCTGCTGCTTCACAGACACCCCCCGCATCCCCGTCACCCGTTGGATTGCCGAGGTCGGAGCTGCAGCAACAGCCGAGCTCGCCAACCCCACTCGGTTGACCGTGCTCATCGGGCCCGAGGGGGATTTCTCGCCGCAGGAAATAGATGCGGCCATTGCCTGCGGCTGCACACCTGTAGACTTGGGTCCGGCTGTATTGCGTACGGAAACTGCAGCCTTAGGGGTTGTTTTTCTGACTGCCTTCCATTTCCTATATTTGTAAAAACTATCTTTTGCCCATATGTCAACAACCATAACAAAACAACGGTACGTAGCATTGGATGTGCTGCGAGGTATGACTATTGCCGGAATGATTCTGGTGAACAATCCCGGCAGCTGGGGACAGATTTATCCACCGCTACGGCACGCCGCCTGGATAGGCTGCACACCCACAGACCTGGTTTTTCCGTTCTTTCTATTTGTAGTAGGGACGGCCATGGCGTTTTCCTTCTCTCGTTTTTTTGAAGAACAAGCGTCTATGAAAAGTGCCTACGGGAAACTGTACAAACGCGCAGCCCTTATTTTTCTTGTAGGATTTCTCTTACAAGCCTTCCCGTTTGTGCCGCTTAAAAAAGCACCCGACCTTACGTTTTGGGAAAGTGTAGTCAGATATTATTCCAACATCCGCATTTTTGGGGTGTTGCAGCGCATAGCTACAGCCTACGCCCTGGGTGGCACATTGGCTTTGTGGCTGAAAAAACCACGGAAGATTGCATGGGGATTTGTTGCAGTCTTGCTTCTCCATTGGCTCATACTATACGCCTTTGGGGGCGACGACCCGTACGGAAAAGAAACCAATTTTGCTCGCACTTTGGATTTATTCCTCTTAGGCCCCAACCATTTGTACAAAGGATACGGATTGCCCTTTGACCCGGAAGGTGTATTGGGTATGATTTCCGGTGCCGGCACCGTACTGATGGGCTATTTGGCCGGTGTGGCAATCCGTAAAAACAAAGAGAAAATCCACGCCGTAGGCGCCCTCTATACGTGGGGCTTAGCTGCTCTGGGGCTGGGAATGGTGTGGAGTATTTGGTTGCCCATCAGCAAGCCGCTCTGGACCGGGTCCTACGTATTGTACGCAGGAGGCTGGACGTTGTTGATGTTGGCTTTTTTCATTTACCTGATTGATATAAAAGGAAAAGAGAAATGGTTCTTCCCCTTTAAAGCCCTAGGGCTGAACCCACTTTTTGCCTTCGTCCTGTCCGGACTTGTAGCCAAAATCTTTGGACGCATTATCCATTGGACAACGCAAGACGGCACGTATTACACACCGCTCAGCTGGTTGTACAAAAACGTCTTTGTGGCCGTGCTGGGGAACAATCCGGCCGGATCGTTGGCGTACGCTATTTTTTATGTGGCTATCTTTACACTTCTGGCCATACTTCTATACAGAAAAAAAATTATCATCAAATTATAAATCCTCAAAACACAACATATGAGAAAAAAACATATTTTATTCGTTTGCCTGGTTTTCCTTATGGGAATGCCCCTTCAGGCTCAAATCCAACGCGGCCCCATTCGTGAAAAAGCAGATTACGAAACAGCGGCCCGTTTTTCTATGAAGAAAGTACGTAAAATGGTCTTTTCCACAGGCGTACGTCCCATGTGGTTTAAAAATTCGGACCTATTCTGGTACACTTATAAAACACCGAAAGGAGAAAGCTGGTACGTGACAGACCCTGTAAAGGGCACGCAACAAGAACTCTTTGATAGAGTTCAGTTGGCAGCCGATTTGACCCGCATAGTCAAAGATCCCTTTGACGCACAAAACCTCCCCTTGCGGAGTTTGAGATTGAAAGACGACGAAACCTTTACCTTCTACATTCAAAGTACAGAGATGGTAGAGAAGAAGGTGAAGGGTGAAGAGAAAGGAGTGAAGGGTGAAGAGGTGAAGGGTGAGGAAGTGAAGGGTGAGGAAGTGAAGGGTGAGGAGGAGAAAGTGAAGCGTGAGGAGAAGGTGAAGGGTGAAGAGAAAGAAGTGAAGGATGGCGATCCGCAGATGCGCTTTGGCATGCCCGGCAGATCGGGTAGTGCTCCGGGAGGCAAAGAGCCTCGGCTTTTCCATTTTGAATACGCTTGGCGTACCAAAACCCTCACTTGGCTGGAAGACAAGGAGAAAGAAGATCCCGTACCCATGTGGGCCAACATCTCGCCCAACAAGGAGTACGTCCTCTTTTCCCGCAACTTCGACTTGTATTGGATGGACTGGGAAAACTTTGAGAAAGCCCGTAAGGACGACAAAGACACCACCATTGTGGAACACCGCCTGACGACCACCGGCACGCGTGACTTCCCGTTCGGTTCCGGTTCCCAAGACTTTTACGCAGACTCGACCGAGCTGAACAAACGTAGCGGTGCATTTGCCATGTGGAGCCCCGATTCGCGTCACTTTGCCCTACTTCGCTCAGACGCTACCAAGGTGAAAGACATGTTTGTAATCAACGTGCTGGCACAGCCTCGGCCCAAATTGGAACGGTACAAGTACGAAATGCCGGGTGAAGAAAACATCCCGCAAAGATCGTTGGTTTTGTTCAATATGGAAGACAAAACATGGAAAACCATAGAGACGGCGGCTTTCAAGGATCAAGACATGTCTATACTGTACAAACCCATGGAAAAACGTACCATGTCTGACGAGTTCCGCTTCAGGGAGTGGCAAGGAGACGCCAACGGATTTTATTTCACACGCACCAGCCGCGACCTCAAACGCATTGATCTGTGCCGCGTAGAAATTGATAAAGACACAGCGTTAACCATCATAGAAGAACGTCTGAACACATATGTGGAAACTCGGCCCGTAGAACTGGTCAACAACGGAAAAGAGTTGGTCCATTGGTCGGAGCGTACAGGATGGGCCCATCTATACCTGTACGACAGCGATGGCAACGAAAAGAACGCCATTACGTCCGGTCCCTGGCACGTAGAACAAATTTTAGGTGTCAACGAAGCCACCCGTACCGTATTCTTTACAGCTTGTGGCCGGGAAGAAGGCATTGACCCCTATTACCAATTTGTCTATTCCGTACGTCTGGATGGCAGCCAATTGCGCCTGCTCACCCCGGGTGATTACCACCACATGGCCGATTTGGCAGACAGCCGCAAATTCTTTGTACTGAATCGCTCCCGTGTTGATGCCGCGCCTGTATCTGAAGTGTACGACGCCAACGGAAGAAAAATACTGGATTTGCAACAAACAGATATCAGCCTGCTGGAACAAGCCGGTTACAAATATCCGGAACGCATAAAAGTAAAAGCCGCCGACGGCATCACAGACTTGTACGGCATTATGTACAAGCCTTTTGATTTTGACCCGTCTCGCAAGTATCCCATCATTACGTACGTGTACCCCGGACCGCAAGTAGAAGGACCCGGACAAAACTGGAGCTTCTCTATGGACCGTCTGGACCGCTTGGCTCAAATAGGATTTGTTGTAATTACTGTAGGAAACCGCGGAGGCCATCCCAGCCGTTCCAAATGGTACCACAATTATGGTTACGGCAACCTGCGTGACTACGGATTGGAAGACCAAAAATACGCCATTGAACAATTGGCTGCTCGTCATTCGTTCATTGACCAATCACGTGTAGGTATCCACGGCCATTCCGGAGGAGGCTTTATGTCTACAGCCGCCATTTTGCAGTACCCCAACTTCTTTAAAGTAGCTGTGTCTTGTGCCGGAAACCACGAAAACAACATCTACAACCGCTGGTGGAGTGAAAAACACCACGGCGTACTGGAAGAAATCACCGCCAAAGGAGACACCACCTTCAAATACAGCATTGGGACCAACTCGCAAATAGCCAATAAACTGCAAGGAAGGTTGCTCCTTATCCACGGAGACATTGACAACAACGTGCACCCGGGCAACACCCTTAGGGTAGCCAATGCCCTGATCCGTGCCAACAAACGGTTTGACATGCTTCTGCTCCCCGGCCAACGCCACGGCTTTGGAGACATGCAAGAATACTTCTTCTGGAGAATGGCAGACTACTTTGCCCGTTACCTGCTGGGCGACTACGAAAACACCGTAGACATCCCGCAGATGTATAATGATTAACTACTATACAGCCGGCTGCTTACACTAGCAATACCCTGTAAAAAAAGGCCGTCCTCTTTTGGACGGTCTTTTTTTTGGCGTGCTTTTGGCGTGCTTTCGGCGGGCTTTTGGCGTGCCAGATTGGATCAAGCGCGCCAAATGTTTTTGAGCAAAACATATTTAGCTGACATCCAGCGTATTGAAAATTTGCTATTCCAAAGTGGCGCGCTTGATCCAATCTGGCGCACCCTTACGCACCAAAAAATCTATGGCTAGCAAGACCCCTACTCCTACGATTAGGAATAACACATACCACACCTGAACAGGCCATCCGGTCACTACCGCGGCGGCCTTTTTGGCCGTATCTGCAATCGTGGCCATTGCCTGTGCACCTTGCCGAACTATATTTCCTTGACGTGCCTCATCTCCCGGCAATAGAGTTTGTACGGCCATCCGCACTTGAGCCCAAACGGGTTGGATGATTCTGCGGATTGATTGTTGTATGCCCGTAAGGGCCTCGGCACTATGTTGTGCTAGAGTTGCACTTGCTTGAGCTGCAGTAGTTCGCACAGGCGGCACCATATAAAACACCGCCGTTCCCACTGCCAGCAATACACAAACAGCCGCTGCCACCAAACCGTACCTTTGCCTTTTGCGCCGGACAGCCTGCTGCTCAGCAATCTTCCGGGTCACAAGCATTCCCAAGGGCGGCATTGCGGCCGCCTCGTCTTCCCATTGACGGCGGTTATTTTCGAACAGATCTGCATAGTTCGATTCTATGCTGTCTGATAGTAGCTTGTTTTCTGTATAATCGGTGTGCTCTTTCATAGCTTGTCTTTTGTGTTCATGGTTATTGCTTCTCTTTCCATCCCTGCTTTTAGTTTTTGGCGGATCCTGAATAGACTCACTTTTACGTTGGAGGGAGTCAGGGAACAAATGTGCGCTATTTCGTCTATTTTCAAATCTTTGTAGTAGTACAACTCTATGAGCAAGCGCTCCTTCGGAGGCAAGGAAGCCACCAGTGACCTCAGTTTCTCATAGCGTTGCTGCTCGTTGCTGTCTTGTTCTTCCTCGGCATATGTCGGAGTCTGCACTATGGTTTGTGCCGAGGTATGTATGGCATGCTCCCGGTAGTCCTGCGCGCGGCGCTCCCTGCTCTGCACTTTTCTTATGTGGCTGATGGCCGTATTGTAGGCAATACGGTACAACCATGTTTTAAACGAGGCCGCGCCTCTGAAGGTGTGCAGCTGCTTGTACGCCTGCAGGAATACATCCTGAGTCACTTCCTGGGCATCCTCGGCATGACGACAAACGCTGCGTACCAAAACAAACACCATGCTTTGGTACTTGTCCACCAGAGCCGCATAGGCATGCAGGTCTCCTGCCCTGGTTCTTTTTATATAGTCAGCATCCCTGTTCAATGCGCTCTGTTCTCTTTATTTTTGACGCAAATACTCCAAAAGCGTTACAAGGATGTAACCAAAAAACAGGCTTTACGTCAAATAGATGAAACCCAAAACGGGTACAAGTGAAGTAACAACCTTTAAAAGTAATAATAAAATGGAATTAACTCCTGTACTAATTGTAGCCACTATCTTTTATTTTATTTATGCCCTTGCGGCACGTATAGCCACCAGAAAAGAACGTCAGAACTTTTTTGACATTATGGCCACCATGGATCCCGCCACCCTGCAGGCGTATAAAGAAATCAACCCCCAATGGGAGGTGATGGTTAAGAAAAGTCCGTACTCGGCTCTGCGATCTGCCTGTCTGTTGTTGGGATTGGGATTGGGATTGGTTGTTGTTTGGCTGGGTCTCTCCTTCTGGTCTCCTGGTACACTCAGGAATGCCCTGTACGAAGGCGTCAACGGATTCCTGATCCTGGGCAGTCCCATCCTCTTTGCAGGCCTGGGCTTGCTGGTTGCGTACCTGATTGAGCGCAAGCAAACACAAACAGAGTAATAAAAATATTTTATAAAAAAGGCCGTTTTCCTCTACGCCCCTTTGAAGGTAGTAAGTAGAGAGAAACGGCCTTCCGCTTTAACAGGCAGGTTTTCACACACTTATGGCGCAACAATTTTTTGTGGCATTTACTATCCTCGGTCAAAAAGAGTTGTTTTCGTGTTTTCTGGGGAGGGTAGTGAGTAGCGATTTTTAAGCCGAGGTGTTAACCCACAAATACACAACGACTTGCAGCACTTCGCTTTTTCCTGTCACTCACTACCTCCAAATAAAAACACACAAAAACCAAAAAGTTTTTGCGGGCATAACCCCAAAAAAACAATTATTCCTAAAACTTTTACGGCTATACCCCTAAATAATCAAATATTTTTTGTATTTTTGTGGTCATAACCCCAAAAAGTATTTCAGATGATTTTTAGAGAGCATTATATACAAGAATTGGAAAAGTATATAGATAAACCTATTATAAAAGTGCTGACAGGTATTAGGCGATCGGGCAAATCAACCATCCTTTCTATGGTAAAAGAGAGGTTGCAGCAGCGGGGCGTTAAAACAGAGCAAATCATCTCCCTGAATTTTGAGAGTTTTCAGGTAGCTCCTCTTCTTAATGCTCCTGCGTTATACAATTACATACGTGATAAAATAACGACCCGGGAAAAGTATTATCTTTTATTGGATGAAATCCAGGAAGTTGAGGGATGGGAAAAAGCCATTAATTCCTTTACAGTTGATTTCCATGTAGATATCATTCTTACAGGATCAAACTCCCGATTACTTTCATCTGAGCTATCCACCTACTTGGCAGGTCGTTATGTGGAAATACCGGTATATACTCTTTCTTATAGTGAGTATTTAGATTTTCATAAGAAGTACAGCGGTAAGAAAGAAGATAAACCATTCAACCGTTACTTCCGCTATGGTGGCTTTCCTGTTATTCACAAAGGCAACTATTCTATAGAGTCTGCTCAAAAAATTGTGTTTGACATCTACTCTTCTGTCTTGTTGCGTGATACCGTACAACGGTATAAAATAAGAGATATAGAATTACTGGAACGAGTTGTTAAATATGTGTTTGACAATATTGGAAATACATTCTCAGGTAAGAATGTCGCCGATTATTTCAAGAGTCAACAAAGAAAAATTGATATTAATACAGTTTACAATTACTTACACGCCCTGGAAAGTTCTTTTCTTATATACAAAGTGCCTCGATTCGACATTAAAGGTAAGGAAATACTAAAAACCATGGAAAAATATTACTTGGCCGATATTTCACTGCTTTATGCCGCTATGGGCTTTAAAGACAGTAATATATCCGGCATTTTGGAAAACATAGTGTTTTTAGAATTGAAAAGACGAGGCTACCATGTTTATGTAGGAAAATTGGGTACAGGAGAAATCGATTTTGTTGCCGATAAGTCCGGCGCTAAACTGTACATCCAGGTAGCGTACAGATTGGATCTCCAGGCCACTATTGATAGGGAATTTGGCAACTTGCTGACAGTGTCTGATCAGTACCCAAAATACGTTATTACATTGGATGATTTCTGGCAAGGGTCGGTAAAAGGAGTAGAGCATCTCCATATTACCCAATTTTTGCTCAATGCGCAGTAATAACCTAATGTTTCTGGGGAGGGTAGTAAACAAAAACTTCTGCCTGAATCAAATGCTGATTTTCCGATCCCCGAACGGTATCTCTTCCAAATTTATGTGAAAAGTGTTTTCGGGTAGCATCGGTTCTATGCGCTCGGGCCATTCGATAAGGCAGAGGGCACTCGGCGTGTAAAAGTATTCCTCGGCTCCCATATCCACCGCCTCGGCAATATTCTTTATGCGATAAAAATCAAAGTGATAAACCGGAGTTCCCGCAGCCGTCTGGTATTCATTGACCAAAGCAAACGACGGGCTGTTTACCGTATCCTCTACCCCCAGCACCCGGCACAGCTCCTTGATAAACGTAGTCTTTCCCACACCCATCGGCCCGTAGAAAGCCAAGACGCCCTCCTTGCCCGTAAACTCCAGCAACGCCTCAGCTGCCTGCCGTATATTTTTAAGGGAAAAAATCAATTCCATACCACAAAAATAGATAAACTATTACGTTCAACGCAGCTTTTCGTTAATTGAGCAAAATTCATGCGTCGCATGAAGTGCTTAACCGTCTGTATTAGTGACAGTTGCTAAAAACGTGCCCCCATAGCACGTTTTTAGCAATCAACTCTTAACCAGCAACTTAACCTCTTTATGCGTTGCATAAATACTGCACCGCCTCGGCCAAGTGCTGCATCTGCACATGTTCGGAGCCTTCTAAGTCGGCGATGGTGCGAGCCAGACGCAAGATGCGGTGGTGGGCACGGGCAGATAAATGCAGCCGCTCCAGCACCTGCTTTAAAAAAGAACGGCAAGGTGCGTCCAGCGGGCAGTAAACGGGAAGCAATTCTACGGGAATCTGTGCGTTCGTATGCAGATTCTGCATGTCCCGGAACCGTTCTTGTTGAATAAGCCGAGCCTGCTCCACCCGTCGGCGGATGGCCTCTGAGCACTCGGGCAGGTGACCCGGGCAGGACTGTGAACGGGAGCCGGACCGTGAACGGGAACCCGACTGCGAACAGGAGCCGGACTGCACTCCCGCCTGGCCCCCTACTCTCCCTATCAAATCTTCTACATCGACTGCCTTCACCATCAAGTGGATATCTATTCTGTCCCGCAGAGGTCCGGATACTTTGTTCTCGTAACGGCGTATCTGATACGGTGCACATACGCAGTCCCGGGTAGGATGTCCGTAAAACCCACACGGGCAAGGGTTCATAGATGCCACCAACATGAAGCGCGCCGGATAATCCACTTTGTACCCGGCCCGAGAAATACGTATGGTGCCATCTTCTAAAGGTTGACGCAAAACTTCTAGAGCCGCTGTGGAAAATTCCGGCAATTCGTCCAAGTACAGCACTCCGTTGTGTGCCAGAGAAATCTCACCGGGCCTGGCATGCGCTCCACCACCCGTTAGAGACACGATAGAGGCCGTATGGTGCGGAGCCCGAAAAGGACGAAGCCGCATAAGACCCTGCTCTTTTCTGGGGATTCCCGCCACAGACCAAATGCGCGTTGTCTCTATAGCCTCGGCCCGAGTCAAAGGCGGCAGAATACCCGGCAAGCACCTGGCCATAAATGTCTTACCTGCTCCCGGAGGCCCTGTCATCAACACATTGTGCCCGCCGGCAGCCGCCACTTCCAAAGCCCTACGTGCCTGAGCCTGGCCTCGCACTTGTGCAAAATCAGGATACGTTTGTTCTTTGCCAAGACTTGCCGAAAAATGCGATGTGTCTTCCGGCGCTAACGGACTGGTTCCTGGATGACCGTGCATCAGGTCCAGCACCTGGGCCAAATGCGTTACGCCGTACACCTGCAGGCCATCTACTACGGCGGCTTCCTTGGCCGAATCCAATGGGAAAACGCACCGCTCAAAGCCTTGCTCTTGGGCATGGAGTGCCATAGAGAGAGCTCCTCTGACGGGTCGTAACGTACCGTCCAACGCCAATTCTCCCATACAGAGTGTTCCTTCCAACAGGCTGCTGTCCATTTGTTCCGACGCGGCCAATATGGCCAATGCCAACGGCAAATCATAGGCTGAGCCCTCTTTACGGATATCGGCCGGAGCCATATTGATGACAATTCTTTTTCCCGGAATACGCATACCTACCGACTGAACGGCCGTGGCAATGCGCTGCAAAGATTCACGTACGGCGCTGTCGGGCAATCCTACCAAATGAAAATTTAAACCGGGAGACACATCGGCCTCAATGGTAACAGTCAGAGCTTCTATACCATACACCGCGCTTGCATATGTCTTTACCAACATACA
Organism: Bacteroidales bacterium; assembly: GCA_012839605.1. Classification (GTDB taxonomy): domain Bacteria; phylum Bacteroidota; class Bacteroidia; order Bacteroidales; family UBA932; genus DMER64. The sequence continues at coordinate 1,955 of DUNA01000051.1, read as the reverse complement.
AACAACAATTTATGTGATGCGCGGGAATTCTCCTAAAACAGACCGTGCAGGCGGGCGTCTATCTTGTCTATGACTTTGCTCAAGTCTTCCGGATTCTCTTCTACCTGTAAATCATCCACCTCTAATATGAGCTTGGGACCTTCATAGTTGGTAATCCAAGCTTCATACCGTTCGTTCAGACCGGTCAGATAATCCAGACGTATGGAGTTTTCGTATTCGCGGCCGCGTTTCTGGATACGTTTTACGAGCGTAGGAACGGAAGCCCTCAAATAAATAATCAAATCCGGCGGCGGGATGAGAGAAATCATTAACTCATAAAGCCGTATGTAGTTGTCAAAGTCTCTGGTAGACATGAGCCCCATGGCGTGCAAGTTGGTGGCAAAAATGCTGGCGTCTTCGTATATGGTACGATCCTGGATGACAGTGGCTCCTGTTTTCTGGATCTCTACGATACCGGCCAAGCGGCGGTTTAGAAAAAATACTTGCAGGTTAAAAGACCAACGCTGCATGTCTTCATAAAAGTCTGTAAGATAGGGGTTATCAACAACTTCTTCATACTTGGGAATCCAACCGTAATGGGCAGACAAGAGTCTTGTCAGGGTTGTTTTTCCGCTTCCAATATTTCCGGCAACGGCTATATGCATTTCATAATGATTTTACTGATAGCAAATATATACAAAAAAATGTTGCTGACTGGGGATATTTTGCATAACTTTGCATATATAGCCTAATAAATGTCTACTATTCAAATCTTATAAATCATGAAGAAAATTGTGAATGTTCTTATCCTTGGTGTAGTGACGCTGATGATATCATCATGCGCAACCACAAGGATTCCGGCAGATTACTCCGGGATAACCTGCGGAACACCTGTATTCGAGGTCCTGGAAGATCAAACGGTAAATATCCAATTCCATGTAGAAGTTCCTGCAAATTATTTTGACAAAAGGACAACCTTTTGCATCATGCCAGATATTGCATACGCCAACGATGAAGTTCTTGAGCTTCCCTATTACACCGTACAAGGTTATGCCGTTGTAGATACAAATTTCCCTGTAGTCGATTGGTCTCAAAAACAAGTACTCACATACAACACAACCGTCCCTTATCACGAAGGATTGGCAACGGCTACTGTAAAAACAGAAGCATGGATTGAGAACTGTCTGACACGCGAAGAAATGTTGGCCGCGCTCTGCGACTTCGGCCCCCATGCATTCCACCTGCCGTTGGTGCCTGTTTTGCCTGTATTAAAAGCTTACAGTATTGACGAATCCGACTCCAAAGCTATGCTTAGAGGAAAAGTATTTTTCCCGGTAAACGGATATAGCGTAACTTCTTCCATAGCCACACAACCGGAAATCACCCGTATGCTCAATTCCCTAAAACAATTGGCCGAACGTGAAGACTTCAACATTACTCGCATAGAGGTGGAAGGAAACGCATCGCCGGAAGGAACAGCTCGTATCAACGATCCGTTAGCCAAAAGACGTGCAGAACACACCCGTAATTTCTTTGACAAAGCTCTCAAAGAACAAGGGTACACAAAGGGTGTTAACTCAGACATATGGACTGTAACAAGTACCTCGGGTATGGGATTCTGGAACGAATTCTATACAGCCATCAAGGAGTCTTCCATCAGCAACAGAGAAGAAATGGCTGAGAGATTCTTTAAATTGGCTACAAATCCGGTAGAAGCTGAAAGGCAAATTCGGGCAGAAATTGCTACCAACGACGAAGTCAAAAACATAATGATGCCGTTGCTACGCTACGGATCTGTTGTGGTAAACTTTGACCCCATCACATTGACAGCGGAAGAAGTGCGAGTTATTGCCGCCAACCAGCCGGAATACTTGACACCAAACGATATCATTCAAGCGTCCAAAGACTTAAACGACTACGGCGCCATTGATTTGTACAAGAGAGGACTGGATCGTTATCCGGAAGCCGTTGAACTG
>DUNA01000050.1 GCA_012839605.1 Bacteroidales bacterium | reverse complement strand
TGGGGTATTTTCACTCATCCCTCTTGGGTAGAACAGATTGTGTTGGAGCCCAAAGAAAAGAATACGACTCTCATGTCGTTTGCTGTGAAACCCAACAGGCAAACGACGGAACGCACGGCCCGCATGGAACTGGAGTCCACCGACAACAGCCATGTGCGCGCAGGGTTTGTTATACAGCAAGATTTGGAACCGATATTTGCAAATATAACATTGCAAGCTCCGGAAGTTTTGGATAACAGAGGAGACACGTTTGCATTGGTTGTAGAGACGAACACGCAGGCAGAATACGTGTTGAACGCTTCTTGGATTGTACAAAAGTCTGTAAAGACAGAAGACAGGACCACCACTTGGACGTTTGAAGCTTTGCCTGTGCCTACAGTAAGTAGCCGGAAGGCCGTTCTGCAAGTGCTTAAAGCCGGCACAGACCAAGTTTTCAAATCGTTTGATTTGACACAACGCGGTGCCCGTGTGGCAGAAAGAGACAGCTTGGCCCTGATTAAGTTCTACAACAACATGAATGGGAACAATTGGAGGGATACGCATTTGTGGAACTTGCAACTTCCTGTAGATGAATGGCCGGGCGTGGTGCTGGAAACAGCGGTCCGTAACGGAGAGCGCTACGTAAAAGAAATCAGTCTGTCCAATGCCCGCCTGGCGGGGTCATTAGGTGACGGAACGGAAAAAGATCCGCTCCATGTACTCAGCTATTTGGAAAAACTGGACCTGTCAAAGAACCCCCAAATTACAGGTTGGCTTCCCGAGTCTTGGAAAGACTTGAACAACTTGGAAGTTCTCAATTTGGAAAGCTGCAACATAGGGAATTACATCCTTGTGGGATACAACATTCCACCGCAATACGGTAAAAGGCTTCCTAGCTTGAAGACATTTGTGCTGAAAAACAACTTGCTAAACGGCACAATCCCGTTGGAAGTCCTTGAGCACCCGTACTTTGAGTTGTGGGGCTTTGAAGAGAACATACAACCGCAAAAAGGATCCAATCAGTTGACCCTACCGGAAACAGACCCGGACCCCGATCCCGACCCGGATGAAGCTCCTTGATTCTGCAAGGTTTTTAACAAGTTTTCAACAGAAAATATTTTGCAATTTCAAATTATCGTTTAACTTTGCATCTATATAGTATATGTATCATAGCCGAAAACTGAAATTTGATAATCATATAAACTTTTGTTTAACTTAAAATTTTTAATGCATGAAAAAATTTTTAAAATGGAGTACAGCCTTTTTATTATTAGGTGTACTCGCTGTTGGCTGTATTAAAAACGAAGCCAGCGAAGGCATTGAAGCCATGCGTAAATCGAAGGCTGCTTTGCTGAATGCTCAGGCCGAATTGGAACAGGCAAAGGCAAAACTTCTGGATGCAGAAGCACTGCTAAAAGCTGCCCAAGTAGCTATCGTACAAGCAGAGAGCAGAAGAATAGATGCTGAAACCGAACTTCTTAAAGCTGAGAAAGCTTGGCAAGATGCTCTGCTTAATTTCCACGTGGAAGGATGGGAAATCCAAATCCAAATACTGGAAGCAGAACTACGTGCAAAGCAAGCGGAAGTAGATGCCGCTGTTGCCGAATGGGAATTAGAGATGGCACAGATACAATTAGCCCTTCAAACCGTTACACAGGCATACGAGGAAGCTATGCTGGAGTTTGAGCTGTGGAAACTGGAAAATATTGACACACTGGCACAAGCTTTGATTGTGGCTCTGGATGAATTGACTATACAAATTCATAGCACAATTGACGCCATAGCGCTTAATCAAATATGGTTAAATGACGCGAAAGGACAATATTTGTTCTACGTAAACGCAACATACGAAAATGATGTTGCTGTTCTTCGTCAGAACTTGGAGAGAAGAAAACTTCGCTTGGAATGCGTAGTAGAACATCTCGCGTCAGTAGTAGAAGCTTACGATGCATTATACAACCAGTATCATGGAGAACTGGACGAGTTGATTGCAGGTTTCCAAGCAAAAATCAATGGTTTCCGTGAAGAAATAGCCCAACTGGAAATCTTGTACGTTGAATTGAAAGAGCTGGAAGGCATATCAGCACCCTCGGACGCTGCTTTTACAACAGCTAAAACCGCTAAAATATCAAATGTTTTTGTAGACGGTGGAGATGATGGGCCCATTAACGTGACAAAGGGAACGTACGAAGTCAAAGGCGCTTGGGGTATGACATTTAAAGGCGGTGAACTTTATAATAAAATAAACCGTGACATTCGCATCATAAAAGCAGCGCGTATAGGCGCAGACTTAACGCAATTGAACGTAGAATTGGCTGCCAAGAAAAAAGCAGCTGAAGACGAGTGGGAAGACTACAATACAAAATGGAACGAATGGCAAGCCAATTATAAAAACACCAAGCCCGGAACCGGTAGTCTGTGGGTAGCCTGGAAAAATGCTTACGATACATTTATCGCAGAGAACAAAGCTCGTAATGAGTATGTTAAAATGTATGGTGAAATGTACGCCACGGCTGCAGGATACATACAACAGTATATGGATTTCCTGGAAGCACAACTTGTGTTGGTAGATGGAGAATACAAACTGCCCTCCGGTTTGATAGATATCACTCCTGTATTAGGCGGTGTTCAACCTAATATCACAACGCTTATAAATTTTGTATTTGGTAGTGGAAGTCAAGCGACAGCATTTATCGAATTTGTAAATAGCCTTATTGGTATTATCAACTTGCCCACGCAGATAGATGGAATTGTCACAAATCTTAAAGCCGTTATGGACGGAACCCACGCCAAGGGTTGGGATCCTTTCTGGGATGTTGCAGTTGATCCCGAATGGGGCTTTATAAAAGATTTCAAGAAGGCAACCGACTTTGAAGACATAATGCGTGATGTATATAAAAATCAAGGTGAAATCAGCAAGCAAGACTGGCATGTGTGGATGACCTTATATTGGCTGTTCCAAAAGAGAGACGTAGAGATTGGTCTTGATGATTACGGAACATTGATTATCATGGGAACGTACGATGACGCAGCTGAAAAAAT
>DUNA01000003.1 GCA_012839605.1 Bacteroidales bacterium | reverse complement strand
TTACAGAACGTACGTTTGTTTTTCATTGGAAGACAGTTTGTGGGTAAGGCGGCAGGAAATTCCGTTAGATATAGAAGAAAAATATTTGGAAGTGACTATAGAGCGTTCTTTGTGGCAAGATATGGTGGATGCCGGACAAAATCCGCTGGTTGCAAACGGCTTGTCGGAAGTTTTTGCATGGACGACAGATTTTTTTGGCTTGCAAAAAGGAGATGTCTTTAAAGCGTACTATCAAGCGTATATATTGCAAGGAAGAGAAGTAGATGTAGGACCTGTTTTGGCTGCATCTTTTACACGTTCCGGAGAAGAAAAACTGGCTTTTAGATATCTATGCGATAGCGTACCCGGCTATTGGGATCAGAATGGAGTCAATTTGCAAAGGACGTTCTTGAAAGCTCCTTTGAAATATTCCAGAATCAGTTCCGGTTTTACGTACGCCCGCAGGCATCCCATAACGCGGGTGGTTCGTCCCCATACAGGTGTAGATTATGCGGCACCTACAGGGACACCGGTTATGAGCATTGGGGAAGGGAGGGTAGTGGAAAGAACGTATACGAAAGGCGGCGGCAATACAATAAAAATCAAACACAACAGCGTTTATACAACGGCCTATTTGCATTTGTCACGTTTTGCGAAAGGGTTGGTAGTAGGCAAACGCGTGGCACAAGGTGAAGTCATTGGATATGTGGGAAGCACGGGGATGTCAACGGGACCGCATTTGGATTTCAGGGTATGGAAAAACGGGAAGCCCATCAACCCGTTGACTATGGAATCGCCCCCAGCAGATCCCATCGCGGAAGACGATATGGCCCATTTTTTGGCTTCCATAGCGCCGTACAGAAAGTATATTCAACCGGATTTGTATAGAGATACAGCCCTTAAGATTTTGGAGTTTGCCGGGGTGACGTTTGCTGTTCAATAGGAATGATTTTCCTAAGCTCAAAACTTTGACCCAAATACTTACGTCTTACTTCCGGGTTGGATGCCAATTCTTCTGCCGTTCCGCTTTCCAGGATGCTTCCTTCGTAAAGCAAATAGGCCCTGTCTGTTATGGCTAACGTTTCGTGGACGTTATGGTCTGTAATAATCACACCTATGTCCTTTGTTTTCAGGCGGGCCACAATGTGCTGGATGTCTTCTACTGCAATAGGGTCTACACCGGCAAACGGTTCGTCCAATAAGATGAATTTTGGATCCAATGCCAACGCCCGGGCAATTTCGCAACGCCTTCTTTCTCCCCCCGAAAGTTGAATTCCGTAATTTTTTCTTACCGTTTGCAAACCAAACTCAGCTATCAATTGCTCCATTCTGTCTTTTCTTTCCGTTTTGGTCAAAGAAGACATTTCCATGACAGACATGATGTTGTCTTCTACACTCAACTTACGGAAAACAGACGCTTCTTGTGCCAGGTAACCCACTCCTTTTCGTGCCCTTTCGTACATGGGGTACGTAGTGATTTCCTCGTCGTCCAGGAAGATTTTTCCTCCATTGGGTTTGATCAGTCCCGTAATCATGTAAAAACTGGTCGTTTTTCCGGCGCCGTTAGGTCCTAACAACCCTACTATTTCTCCTTGATCCACGTGAATGGAAATCCCTTTTACAACAGTCCTGAGACCGTATCTTTTAACAAGATTGTGGCAATGCAAACGCATGGTATGGGGTATTAACTGATATCTAAGTTCAAATCTTTACGCAGAGCCGCTACTTGGGGATGCTTTTCTACCAGAAATTTCATTTTGTCTTCCGGCATGTAACAAGCATTCCTTTCATTTGTATTGTTTGCTTCTTCAACGGCTATGACCATTTGCGCTTTTTTGTTTTTCAGCGCTTCTCTCAAGTACGTGTTGATGGCCCTGCCTTGGTGCTCCTCTATCCAGGATTTCTGCAATTTGTTGATGACTACAAATTGGATTTTTGTTTTGTCTACCAATTCCGGTGTGCAGCGGGAAAGGGTAGCTACCAAATGCGGCTGTTTCTCAAACAAGGTGAAAAGGCCGGGCAGCACTTCATTGAGACGTTCTTGCGTTATCTCCACGTCTTCTTGTACGTCTTCCTCGGCGGTTTTTTTTGTTTTGGCCATTTGGCTCTGATGCATCCGTTCTTTAATGGAAATGGGGCCTTGTTCCGGAGTCGGGGAACTTGCCGAGGCTTTTGCTTCAGCCTCCGCTACGGCCGGCGTTTGGACGGCATCCGAGGCTTCTGGTGTTGTCTGCGGAGCGGCAGGTGCTACTTTTTCAGGAGTCTTTGACGGGGCGGCTTCTGCAGTTCCTGTTGCAGTTGCAGTTGCAGTTGCGGTTGCTGCTTTCCCGGAAACTTGTGGATTTTCCATCAATCGACTTATTCTGACCAAGGCCATTTCCAAGTGCAGCCTGGGGAAATTGCTTTCCTTGTAGGCTGCCTCGGCTTGTGTGGCTATGTGAAGGGCATGAAAGAGAAAGGTAGGCGTACACGCCTCTGCTTGTTTGATGTACTTTTGGGCTGTTTCTTCTCCGTACTCCAGCAAAGGCAGGCTTCCCGGCTGTTTGCACACCAGCAAATCCCTGAAATGCGAAGCCAGTCCCCCAATAAAATGCAAGGCATTGAACCCTCGGGAAAGGACCTCGTCCAACAACAGGAGCATGGCATCAAACTTACCTTCCAAAGCCATGTCTGTCAACTTGAAATAATATTCACGATCCAGTACGTTCAAATTGGATATAACTTGTTCGTACGTAATCTCTTTGCCGCTTATGGCAATGCATTGGTCCAACAGGGTAAGGGCATCACGCAAGGCGCCGTCTGCTTTTTGTGCCATCACGTAGAGCGAATCTTGTCCTATGGAAACGCCTTCTTTATTTGCTACGTCCGCCAACATGGAAATCATGGCTTTGATGGAAATCCTGTTGAAGTCAAACACTTGGCAACGAGACAGAACGGTTGGAAGTACTTTGTGTTTTTCTGTGGTAGCCAAAATAAACAACGCATACGAAGGCGGTTCTTCCAACGTTTTCAGAAACGCGTTGAAAGCAGATTGGGACAACATATGTACTTCGTCAATGATGTATACGCTGTGTTTGCCTATTTGCGGTGGGATCCGTACTTTGTCTATCAGTTCTCGGATGTCTTCCACAGAATTGTTGGAAGCGGCGTCCAGTTCGTGTATGGAGTAGGACCGGCCTTCTGCAAAGGATAGGCAGCTTTCACAAACGCCACAGGCTTCTGTGTCCGGACTCAGGTCAAGGCAATTGATGGTTTTGGCAAAAATTCGTGCACACGTTGTTTTGCCTACGCCGCGTGGACCGCAAAACAAATAGGCATGAGCCAACTGCTTGCGTTGGATGGCGTTTTTGAGTGTGGCCACAATATTGTCTTGATCAACAACATCTTTAAACTGTTGAGGCCTGTACTTGCGAGCAGATACAACAAATGGATTCATAAGAAGCAAAGATAAGAAATAATCCCTATTTTTGCGGCCCGCTTTTATCTATACAATCCATGAATGATGTCTTTTTAACTACTTTGTCTTCGGGACTGCGTTGCGCCATTTATGCAACGTCATCACCTGTTTGTTATTGCTCTTTGACTGCCTTGGCCGGAACGCGGTATGAACCGGAGACATTGGCTGGGCTGGCACACTTTAGCGAGCACATGTTGTTCAAGGGGACGGAAAAAAGAAAAGCATATCATATTAACAACCGTTTGGAGCGTCTTGGTGGAGAAATCAATGCGTTTACGACAAAAGAAGAGATGGTGTTGCATGCCACCGTTCTCAGAGAAGATTTGAGGAAAGCCTTGGAATTGATGTCAGATTTGGTGTTTCACTCTGTCTTTCCTCAGGAAGGCGTAGCCAAAGAAAGAGAAGTCATTCTCGAGGAGATTCGATCTTATAAAGACTCTCCCATGGATTTGATTTACGACACGTTTGAAGAGAAAATCTTTTCCGGAACACCTATGGCCACTCCCATTCTGGGTTATCCGGAACCGTTGAAAAAAATCAAACCGGAGCATATGAAAACGTTTTTGCAAGAGCGTTTTGTTCCGGAACATATGGCTTTGACTATAGTGGGAAACAATTCTGTACAACGCACAAAGGCCTTGGCAGAAAAATATTTTGGAACCTTCCCCAAATCCAATGTGCTCAAAAAAGGCGTGCAACCGAATGGACCTGATAAAGATGGGATGCAGGATTTGATAAAGCCGGCCATGCTTTTTCAAGAAACAGAAAAAAGAGGCACCCACCAAGCACATTGTCTGACAGGCTCTACGGCTTATGGTTTGCACCATAAATACAGGGTCCCCTTGATTTTGTTGCTCAATGTGATGGGAGGTCCGGCCTCCAACGCCCGTTTGCATATGTTGCTGAGGGAAAAACACGGGCTTGTTTATACGGTGGAAGCTGCGTATCAACCGTATTCAGACACGGGGTTTGCCGGGGTGTATTTTGGAACGGACAGTCCCAACGTGGACACATGCAGGGAATTGACAGAGCAGGTCATCCATCAATTCAGGCACACGCGTTTGACAGACCTGCAATTGGACAGGGCTAAAAAGCAGCTGATAGGGCAAATAGCCGTTGCAGAAGACAACCACGAAGCCCGTTGCTTGTCTATGGGAAAAAGCCTGATTTCTTTCGGCAAAATTTTCTCTTACAAAGAAATCGTATCACAAATACAAAACGTTACGCCGCAAGCCGTTATGGAAGCAGCCAACGAAATTTGGGATGACGAAAGACGGTGTACGCTAATCTATGATTGACAACCTGTAGCGCCAACGGTTAAAGTACAAGTTGCCTCCGCGCCATTCCACTTCTCCTCTTTGGAAATCTACGGTTTCCGATCTGGGATACGTTTTGGCCGGATACAGCGGTCCGCTTATTCCCGTATTGACTACCCATCGGTAGGCATCCATGCCGCGAGAGTAAAACAGCGGCAGCGGTCCGTTTTGGATACCGAAGGATTGGTCAATGGGAATCCAACCCACTCCTTCCAAATACGCCTCGGCCCAATCGTGTAAATTGATTTCACCCGGATGCAACATCCATCCGCTTTCCCAACGAGCAGGAATGCCCAGGCTTCTGCACATAGATATGAACAGCAGGCTCACTTGCCCGCAATCTCCGTGTTTGTGATCTAGGACGTATAAGGGGATGTTTTCCAAAGTAGAATATTCCCGGGCACCGGCCCAAGGGTATGTTTTGCTGATGTACGTGTAAATCTTTTCAAGCTGTAAGAAAGGATTTGTTTCTTCTCCAACAAGTTCTTTTGCCAAAGCAGCCACACGCCCGTCTGTAACTACATGAGGGGCTTCTGCTTTGGTGTACTTCTTGTATTCGGGATCTTCTGTGCGGTACGGACGGATGTCTTTATGGGGGTCAAAATGGTGGTATTCGCCTTGCGCCTTATACGTAAAAGAGTAAGAGAAGACTGCGTCTTGGTCTTGTACGGCCGGCTGTTCCATGTAGATAGACTTGTGGATGTAACTATCGGGAGATATGATATAGTCCTGCTGAGAGACGGACAACAATTTGAATCCGCTTTGTCTGCCTACGTCTGTACGTGGCAGAGGCATCCAAACCCGAATCATTTCACCTTCCGGCACGGTGTTGGCCGGAACGGTTATCGTATAACCCAACGTATGTGTTTTCTGTTGGGCATATATGCCCTTTTTGCCGCCGGTGTTGTTGACTATGGCTGGCAAATGTTTCAACAGCAAAGGCTCTTTTACGTCTACAGGAGGACCGTTCACTTCTTCAAAGCGGGCTTTGCAATCTGCATCTATTCGGAACAAGTTGCGTAGCGCTCTTGAGTAGTACCGTTTTTCGCCGTTAATGACCATACCCTCCAAAGCACGTGATTCTTCCCAAGCCTTTATCTGCTCTTGCG
>DUNA01000049.1 GCA_012839605.1 Bacteroidales bacterium | reverse complement strand
TTCATGCCCCAGGTAACGGCAATCATGGGAATTCCTGTCTTTTTACAAGCTTCCACATCTCTTGTTTCGTCTCCTATATAAACAACATCGGCAGCTATACAGGGAAAAGTCTGTTTGGAAAGGACAAAGTCTTTGCACGTTTGTTCCGTCAACGCGGCCTGTCTCCTGCCGATGTTGTTTATATAGGAGACGAAACAAGAGATGTGGAAGCTTGTAAAAAGACAGGAATTCCCATGATTGCCGTTACCTGGGGCATGAACAACAAAACGATATTGGCCTCTATGAAACCGGAAGGTATAGCAGACAGCCCCGATGATTTACCGGGCTTGATTTCTCGGATAGTTTCTGTTTAACCTTTGACAATATGAGGATACAAGGTGCTGTATCTGTCGAGTGCATCGTGTAGCGTTTCTTTTGCTTGGGCCCTTCCTGTAAAATGCTCCACTTTCACGGATTTCTGCTCCAATCGTTTGTACTCTTGGAAAAATTGTTTGAGTTCAGAATCGAAAATGGGAGGCAAATCCCTGATTTCTTCAATGTGGCTCACACTCTTATCGTAACACGCCACAGCAATGAGTTTGTCGTCCGCTTTTCCTTGGTCAATCATCTCCATCATACCAATAATCTTCACCCTGACAATACAGAGCGGCTGAATGGCTATCTGTGATAGTACCAAAACATCCAAAGGGTCATCATCCTTGGCATACGTACGCGGAATGAATCCGTAATTGGCCGGATAATAAACGGCAGAATACAGTACACGGTCCAATTTTAACAGACCTGTTTCTTTGTCCAATTCATACTTGGCCCGACTCCCGTTGCTTATTTCAATAAGCGCATTGACTTGGCAATTGTCTACTTCCGGGTCTACACTGTGCCATGGGTTGTGTTGCATCATGATACAAAAGTATAAAAAAATCCTGCTCATTGGAGCAGGATCATCAAACGATTTAAGTATATTGTGGATTAACGACGCTTTACGTTGACTGCGTTCATTCCTTTTCTTCCTTCTTGTAAGTCGAAAACTACTTCATCACCGTCTCTGATATGATCAATCAGACCCGATGAATGTACAAAATACTCTTTGGACGTGTCTGTGTCCTTTATGAAGCCAAACCCTTTGACTTCATCAAAAAATTTAACGATTCCGTTATTCATTGATAATTAATTAAAAAGATGAACTGCAAAGGTATGATAAAAAGCTAGAAAAAAGAAAAACGAATGCCTGCATTTAAATAAAAATTTAACGGTTTTGCTTGCCAATAGGTATCTACCGGACTTTCGTTGGCAAAAAAGAAGGCTATTCCCGGTTCTGCAAACAGACTTATTGCCTCTATTATATTGTATTGGATTCCCGCAGCCGCATTGAGAGACCATTGCAGGGGAATGTCAGAAGGGGCGTAACGAAAATCTTCGTGGCCAATGGTCTTTGTATTTGAAAAAGAAATGCATTTGTCTAAAGTCCCTCCTACAGATGCATAAGCCGTAACATACCTGCTCTTTATAAAATCCCAACGGAGCTTAAGCGGCACTCCAAGGTACCACAATACTTGGTCCGCTACGTACACAGGCACGGCTTGCCTATCAGAAACCGTATATATGCCGGAAGCAAGTCTGGATGCCCTTAGACCGCTTTCCACAGCCCATCTCTCTGCTATGGATAAAGACGCATACACGGCAAAGGAAATAGGAAACTTGTGCTTGTACTCATAGCTGTGGAAACCCGATGCTATAAAAACAGGCTCTCCGCTATAAGCTGTTGTGTTTATTTTTTGTGTAGTCGCATAACTGAGCACATCTTCGTTAAACATATATGCATTGTCGCGTTTTACGGCCACATTCTTGTTTTTATCTTGCAAACCCAAAAGCCCCGAGGCCGAGAGAGTTACTCGCTTTTTTTCTGTTTTTTGCCGAGGCGCATCATCTACCAAAAACACTTTTTTTGACGGGCGTGCTTCCTTAGGAACAGCTTCCTTGGGAACGGCTTCTTCCGGAACAAGGTCGCAATCCTCTGAAGGGCTGGCTTCCACGCGTTTGTCTTGTGCCTGAAGAACGGTTTTGTCTTGTGCCTCGGCAAGTTTGAAAGGTATTCCCGCCAAAGCTTGTTTGGGTTTTGAAACAACCGTTACGATTCCAGGAGCTTTGCTTTGCAAGGCAGGTATATGAATCAGACGTCCGTCCGCATAAGGTGCATCTGTACTCAGTACCATAAACAACAACCACACAGCTGCAGCGGCCACAAAGCTTGTCGCAATCCAAAGCGCTCTCTTTCTGCGTTTGGTGGATTTTTGGTGGGATAGAATTCTCTGCTCCATACGCTCCCATCCTTGCAGGGGGTCGTACGGAACGGGAGCTTCCTCCATTCGTTTACGCAGGCGCTGTATCCATTTATCTGTGTTTTCTTTCATAAGCTCTGATTTGCTTGGCTAAGCTTGTTTTGGCTCTGTGGTATTGGGAAGAAGAGGACCTTTCTTTGATGCCCAATTGCTCCGCTATTTCCTTGTGCGACAACCCTTCAAATACGTACAAGTTGAAAACGGTACGGTATCCTACGGGCAACTCTGAAATGAAGCGTTGCAGTACATCAAGCGGAATGGAAGCAGCGGCTTGTTCCAATTCATCTGTGTTTTGTAGATGGGCCGTGCCCGCTCCGGCATACTCCATAGACGCACTTTCGCGCAGGATGTCTCTTTTTCTCAAATATTGCAAACACGTATTGACCATTACTTTGTCCATCCAGGCTCTGAGCGATCCTTCCCCCCTATCGGTAAACGTATGGAGTGATTTGAAAATCTGCATAAAACCGTCGTGCATCATATCTTCTGCCTCTTCATTGTTTGAAGCATATCTACGGCATATAAAAAACATCCGCCGGGCGTGCTTTTCATAGATCTCTTTCCAAAGCTGTCTGTCTTTCATCCCGGATTCTATTCACTTGGTTAAATGCACAGAAGTGCTAAATACTGCATTCCGTTAAAAAATTTTATCTTGCATGCAGTAAAAACAGCACTACTGCATTTATAGATGTAGAAACGAACAAAGTTATGAAAAGAAAAAAGACTACCCTTATTATTTTTACTGCCCTTGTTGTGGGTTTGACCCTTTCTTCCTGCAACACATGGCTGGATCGCGGAGAAGATACGTACGCCAGTTGGGCCACCCTATCCATGACGTACCAAGAAGACGGATTGCCTGCGCGTCCTTTTTATTTCATTACAGACGACACCTTGGTATTGTGCCCTATGAACCACAGTTCCGTAGATGCAAACTTCAAACCGTTTGATGGGCAACGATTGGTTTTGTTTTTTAAAGCACACAAATTTGCAGAAGGTACCGGCACACCTACACCGGAAAAAGACCATATAGCGTATATAGATATTATCCAAATGCAAATGATGAGTACAAAAGGAATAGTGAGTACTTTGGAACCGGATACATTGGGTACAGATCCCATGGAACCTGAATTCCTTTGGTTTGGAGGAACAGTATTTGGAACAAACCGCTACCTGAATGTGCAGTTGATGATACCGGCCATGGAACCAAACGACCACACGTTTGATTTGGTGCAAGACTTAAACAGAGAATCTCCTTTGGAAGACGGCTATTATTTCTTAGAGTTGCGTCACAATGAAAAGAAAGATGCCCACTTTATAGACTATACGGCCAGAATGTCCTTCCTCTTGGACGGAGATTGTGCAGCTGAAGATGTTAAAGGTCTGAAAATCAGAATACGAACCATCAATCAAGGAGTCAAAATCTATACGCTGGATTATTGATGTTTGATAAACGTCCCGTTGTCCAATTCCCGGAAAGCCAAGTCCAATTCTTCCCTTGTATTCATGACAATGGGGCCGCCCCATGAAATGGGCTCGTTCAGCGGTTTGCCTGATAAAAGGATGAAACGAGCTCCCTCCGCTCCTGACCGCACTGCTACAGCCTGATTGTCTTGATCAGGCTGTTCTTGTTTTCCATCTGTTCCCATCAACAGAGCACAACCTTTCTGTTCTTCTTCTTCCAAACCGTTTGTTATCAGGGTGCCTTCCAACAAATACAAGAAAAGCGTATGGTCGTCAGGAGTTTGGTTGTATACCCATTCAGAGTGTGGGTTCAGATCAATATCCAGGTAACGTATCTGAAGAGTACCACCATCAAAAGCACCAGATACTCCGTTATATTTTCCGGAAAGTACCCGTACTGTGGCTGCATCTTCCTCCAACAGGGGGACGTCTTCTTCCGTAATGTCTCTATAAGCGGGATGCGTCATTTTGTCTTTTGCAGGGATGTTTACCCACAATTGACAACCCAACATACGTGGAGAAGCTTTAGGCATTTCTTGATGAATGATTCCGGAACCGGCAGTCATCCATTGGCATTGCAAAGGGCCTATAGTACCTTC
>DUNA01000048.1 GCA_012839605.1 Bacteroidales bacterium | reverse complement strand
GTTTTAGTGAATAAATTGTTTGTTAAAAAAATCCAATTTACAAAAACTTTGGGGCTTATGTTTGTTTAGATTACAAACATACAGCCTTTATGCAAAAGGGTGGTTTCCTGCAACTTTACAGCAGTTGCCGTTTATAGAAAATAATCTATTTGTCCCTGTAATGACCATAAGCAGAAATAGCAATGACAATAAGATCCATGTCTTTGATTTGATATACTAATCGGTGTTTGCGATCAATTCGCCTTGACCATATGTTTGTCTCCATGTGACGAAGAGGCTCAGGGTGACCGGTACCTGTGGTTGGATGTTCTGCAAGCTCGGTAAAAAGAGTATATATTTTCTTAACTAGCCTTTTATCGCCAGATTTTTTATGAAGCTCTAAGTCCTTGCGAACGCGCTCAGAAATCACCAAAGAATAACTCATAGGCCTAGCATCAACTTGATGTCGTCAAGTGATACACTGGTAACACGTCCAGCTTTAACGTCTGCAATACCTTGTTCGATAGCTTTAATATTTTGAGGATCTTCAAAGTATGAGTCGTTACTGGGGCTTGGATTTACTCTTATCTCTTTGTTAGGAGTAAGCTCAATAATCCCATCTTTGCTTTTAACAGCAATTTTTTCAGTAAATGCCATTTTCATGTACTTACTTATATTATTCCTGAATTCGGTAACTGTTAGTAATAACATTGCTAAATTATTAATGACATAAATGTGTCATATTTCTGTACAAAAATAATACAGAACCTTTAAAATAACAAATCCAGCTGAGCTACGAGTAGAAATACTTGCTTTTTAGCAGGTGTTTTTTGTATGAAAAACTTTCACTGTATTTGAATAACTTGGTGTATAACCACAATTAATAAGCAAAACATAAATTAATTAGGGATATTTCCACAATTATAAACAACACGGGCGATCCTACTACCAAAGACATTATAACTGTAGCAGAGCAGTTAAGCCTAGATAAGCAACGTGTTGACCGGATGATGGGAATCATTTCCTCCAAAACGGCTCACAACTGGTAACTAAATAATTTAGGAAGAAACTGCTTAGTGCAACGCACTATGTACATATCACGTTTTATGTGCGGATAATGTGTAAAAACACACGAAAACTGCACGTAATATTGGCAAACGTGCAAAAATCTTGTTGTATTACAAGTAATACATGTGCTGTATCATTGTGCAGTCCCTCAAAAGCAAGAAATTTTCTATATTTGAAGAATACAAATACAAAACATTATGAAAATCAAGATCAAGAACAATGTGTACTGGGTAGGAAAGGTAGACTGGGAATTGCAAAAGTTTCATGGTAACGAATACTCCACCCACAGAGGATCCACCTATAATTCGTATTTAATCCAAGAAGAAAAAACCGTGTTGATGGATACGGTTTGGACTCCTTTTGCCAAAGAGTTTGTGCAAAACTTGCAGAAGGAAATTGATTTGAACAAGATTGATTACATCATAGTCAATCATGCCGAGGTGGATCACAGCGGCGCCTTGCCGGAATTGATGCGTCTGATTCCCGATACGCCCATCTATTGCACGGCTAACGGAGTGAAGTCACTAACAGGGCATTACCATCAAGATTGGAACTTTAAAACGGTTAAAACAGGCGACACCTTAGATATTGGCAACGGCAAACAGCTGGTATTTGTGGAAATGCGTATGCTCCATTGGCCGGATAGCATGGCTACGTATATGACCGGGGACAACATCTTGTTTAGCAACGATGCCTTTGGACAACACTATGCCACGGAACACTTGTACAACGATCTTGTTGACCAAGATGAACTCTTCCAAGAGTGCATCAAATACTATGCAAACATACTTACCCCCTTTAGTTCGCTGGTAGATAGAAAAATTCAGGAAGTGCTGGCGTTGAATGTGCCCATAGATATGATTGCTACCAGTCATGGGGTTATCTGGAGGGATAACCCCACGCAAATTGTAGAGAAATACATAGCCTGGTCCCGTAATTACAAGGAAAACCAGATTACCATTCTGTATGATACCATGTGGGATGGTACCAAACGTATGGCAGAAGCCATGGCAGAAGGTATGAAGCAAAAAGACGGAGAAGTGACCATCAAGCTCTATAATATTTCCAAGACAGATAAGAACGATATGATTACCGAGGTGTTTAAATCAAAAGCCATTCTGGTTGGATCTCCCACCATTGGTAAAGGTATCACCAGCGGTACGGCCGGTCTGTTAGAAGAAATAGAAGGCTTGGGCTTTAAAGACAAAAAAGCAGCCGCTTTTGGTTGTTACGGATGGAGCGGAGAATCTCCCGCCAAATTGACAGCCTGGCTGGAACGTGCCGGTTTTGAAATCATGAAACCGGGCCTCAAGGCACTTTGGAATCCTACCGATGATATGATTGAAGAGTGTGTGGCCTTTGGTCGTGAAATAGCCGTTGCCACCAAGTAAAACTTTCTGTTTTAGAAGTATAAAAAATGAAAAAGCCGTTCAAAATGGTAACGAACGGCTTTAACATTCATTATGATGTGGCAAAATTAGAGAGTCTTTTGTGATTTTTTTCAACAAAACGGCTCCTTTATCAACAATTGCTACCTGAAATCCCAGGGAGCTACGGGGTTTGGGTCTTGCCACAAGCCCAAGCGTTGCTCCCGGGCTTGTTCTTCCAGCTCTGCGTAGTGTGGGGTTTTGTCGTATTTTTTATAATGCCAGGCCAACCCCAGACGTAACATTTCTGCAGACACATCTTTAATGCGTCCGGCTCTGACTGTAACTACATAACGGCCCCAGGGATCGCGGGAGTGAACGGTTACGGTAACCGTTTTTCCATGAATCATGTCTTTGAGAGCCTGGGTAGAAACACTGCTAAATGCTTGTTTCCGTTCCGGAGCATCTATCGCGTTCATGCGGAAGCGGATTTGCAGTTTGTCACGATTGATGGCCGTAAACGTGTCTCCGTCTGTGATACCTGTTACTTTCACTTTAAATTGCTGTGCTTGCAATAAGGTAGCAGAGCACAGCAATACAAATAGTACAATCCATTTTTTCATAACAGGAGCGGTTTACTCTTCCTTTTTGCCACCCGGACCTACATATTCTGATTTTCCAAATCCAAGAATGGCTGTGAAAATCAAAGGCAAAAATATAAGTCCTACAGTAAAGGCGGCTGTTTTACCAAAGCTTTTGCTCAACATGTTGTACATCCAGATGAGGAAAATAATATTCACACCCGGAATCATGAATAGGAATATCCACCACCAAGGTTTGCCCACAATCTGCAATAATACCAAAGTGTCATATATGGGAATCAAACAAGCCCAGCCGGGTTTGTCGGCTTTTCTGTAAATGAACCACGTAGACACAATTTTTATGGCTTGGGTATTAAGAGCCAGAAGGAGCAGGGCAAAGAAAAATGGAAATACAAAGAAGAAAATCTCATTACCTGATCCAATCAGGTTTTCAATAAAACAGTCCATGATTGCGATTTTTAGGGTTAATAATCAAGGGGTCATGTACATGGCAAGATACAAAATAATTGATACAGAACAACGCTCTTTTTTAGTATATTTGTGCTATGGGAAAAACAGATATTGTAACAGCCGAATGGCAGGACAACATGGTTTTTGAAACCACAGTTGATGGACATAAGGTAATTATTGACTCGGACCCGTCGTTTGGCGGACAGAACAAAGGGCCCAAACCAAAGCCTTTTATGTTGGCGGCTCTTGCCGGGTGTACAGCCATGGATGTAATTTCCATGTTACGGAAAATGAGAGTGGTTCCGGAACGTTTTCTTGTTAAGGTGGATGGCAGCTTAACAGAAGAACATCCCAAACATTACAACAAAATTCACGTTACCTATGAATTTACAGGCGACGACTTGCCCATGAGCAAATTGAAACGGGCGGTTGAACTTTCAGAAAATTCATATTGTGGGGTGATGCACGTGTACCGTAAAGCTTTAGAGTTGACCTCTGAAATAGTGATTAAACCTAAAACCTAAATATATAATAACGGTATGAGAACATACAGAAAGGAATTTGTAGTAGAGACACCTACACGTCGTGCGTTTGTGAACATTACGCCACAAGTGGTTAAGTGTCTGGAAGAGAGTGGTATTCAAGAAGGATTGTTGTTGTGTAACTCCATGCACATTACATCTAGCGTGTTTATTAACGACGACGAGTCCGGTCTTCATTACGACTTTGAGAAATGGCTGGAAAATCTGGCCCCGGAAAAACCGTATGCCCAATACCGCCACAACGGTGTGGAAAACAATGCCGATGCACACCTTAAACGTCAAATTATGGGTCGTGAAGTGGTTATTGCGGTAACAAAAGGCCGCTTGGACTTAGGCACATGGGAGCAAATTGTCTATGGTGAATTTGACGGTATGCGTAAAAAACGGATTCTGGTAAAAATCATTGGCGAATAGCTGTCTATGGAAGACCTTCCTTACAAGGTTTTTGCAGACTTCTTTGAACAGAGACAACCGGGATTGGGTATCCTGGCCGGCTTGGTTTTGAGAAAACTGGAAGAAGGACACCTGTGTCTGGACCCTACGCTTGAGGAAGAGAAATTGTCCCCGGGAATTCTGGAGCCCGGCCCATACCTTACGCATGACTCGAAGGAAGTAAAGCCTTTTATTCTCTACAAAGGCAATGTGTATTTTCAACGGTATTTCAAATACGAAACAAACATTGTCCAAAAGATTTCTGCTCTGGTTGAGGAGGAACAACATGTACGACAAAAGCGTAAAGAGTTGTTGTACCAACATTTTTCACAGGAAGATGTAGAACAGATGTTGCCGGCGTTGCTCAATAATTTTTGCATCATCACAGGAGGGCCGGGTACAGGAAAAACAACGTTGATTGGCAAGGTACTGCAAACCCTCTATACGATAGATTCCAACTTGAAAGTAGCGCTGGCTGCCCCTACAGGCAAAGCCGCAGCCCGCATGAACGAGTCCTTGTCTGAGCTAAAGAACCAATTTCCTCAAATACCGGCAGCCTCTACAATACATCGGTTGCTGGGAGCTATACAAGGCAGTGTGTTTTTTAAACACCATGCAGACCATTTGTTGGAATACGATATGGTTGTTATAGACGAATCGTCCATGATTGACGGAGCCTTGATGGCCAAACTACTGGAAGCCATAGATCCAACAAAACGGATTGTTTTCCTGGGAGACAAAGACCAGTTGGCTTCTGTCGAGGCGGGGAGCGTATTCGGGGATTTATGTAAAGCAGCTTTTACACAAGGTTCGGTCTTGGAAGACCATATTACTCATCTGACCAAAAGCCAGCGGTTTAAGAAAGAGGAAGGCATTGGGCTGTTCAGTCGTTCCGTATTGGAAGGGAACACCGGTTGTATCAAACAATTTGCAGACAACCCGGACCCGGCTCTGAGCATTGATACGCAATACAATCAAACAGCGTTTGAGGATTACGTAAAAGACTACCTGCAATACATCAAGGAAGCTGATACAGCAAAAGCTCTTGAAAAACTCAATCGGGTGAAGGTCCTTTGTGCCGTGAGGGAAGGACCTTACGGTGTGTACCATACCAACCGTCGTATAGAAGAATATCTGGAAAAACAGAACGGGAACAACGACGTATATCATAGTTTACACCCTCGGTATGGTTTTTACCACAACCAGCCCGTCATGGTTACGGCCAACCGTTACGATTTGGGGTTGTTCAACGGTGATGTAGGTCTTATCCGTTACGAATACCCCCCGGAACACGATAAAGAACTTCCGCCGTTGTACGCATGGTTTCCGGGACCGGATGGAAAACTGTTAAAAGTACCTCCGGGATTCCTGACCGGTTACGAGACAGTCTTTGCCATGACCATCAACAAGAGTCAGGGGTCGGAAAGCGATCGGATTTTAGTGTTGCTACCCGACCGCAAAGACATACCACTCCTCAGCCGTGAACTGCTCTATACAGCCGTAACACGTGCCAAAAAGCAAGTGTTGGTTCAAGGAACCGTGGAAGTGCTGGAAGAAACCATTCGGAAGAAAATATCGCGTGTATCCGGATTGGAAGCCCGTTTACAAAATAAAGACCATGCCGTATGGGAGCCGTAATCTATCATGCAGACAGACCCGAGCCCCTGTGGCAGGCTTTGGCCGATACCCTCCATCGGACAGGAGACGCGTTCCGGCGGGAATACATCGTTACCCAAACCGAGGGGATGGAAAACCGGCTGAAAACGGAATTGGCCCGCAAGAACGGCATCTTTGCCCATTATACATTCCTGAAACAAGACGATATCCTGGAGCTTCTTTATACGGAACTGACAGGTAAGCAGGCCTATACAGCCGCAGTACGTCCGGCTTTGTACCGGCTGTTGGGTTCAGAAGACTTTAAAACAACCTTTCCGCACATAGCCGCTTACTATGATGTAGCAAACGAACAAGAGGCACATCTAAAGCGTATACAATTGGCCGGCAAAACGGCCGACTTGCTGGACCAATACCAGGTGTACCGCAGCGATAGGGTGCTGGAGTGGGAAAAAGAAAAAGGTGGCGAAGAAACATCCGTAAGAGTGGGCTTGGAGCAGCAAGGCCATCAAGCGTGGCAGCGGTGGTTGTGGCTTGCTTTGCGCAACACATTCAGGTGGTACGTGCCCAAGCACAAAATGCAGGCCGAGGTACTGCGTCTGCTGCAAGAAGAGGCGGGCCGAGAGAAGGCACGTCGTCTGTTGCCTCGGCTTACATTGTTTGGCATTTCTATTTTCACACCGTTTTACACCCGGGTGCTGAACGCTTTGGCACAAGCTACCGACGTGCACTATTACATGGTACTTCCCGGTACGGAAATGCTCCGTCAGCAAGCGTTTGACAACTCGTTGAACTCGGCTTTGGGCGGCAATTATAAGGTGTTGGCTCATACGCTCCCGCAACCGGTGGAGTGGGTAGAGGTTTTTGCTGAATCGACGACCTTTGACAGTATGAAGGCACCCACCAACCCACCTACGCTTTTGGCTATGTTGCAAGAGAGCCTGCGCCGCGACAGTCCGGAAGGCGGTTTTGTGACGGAAGCTCGGGCAGTGGATGGAACGCTCGTTATCAATGGGGCGTACACGCAGGTACGGGAAGTAGAAATCTTTTACAATTACCTGGTAGATTTGATGGAAAAAGGGGCGGATTTGACACCGGATCAGGTGCTGGTATTGGTACCTGATTTAGAAGCGTACGTTCCGTATATCAAAGCTGTTTTTGACAACGCTCCTTATGCTATTCCGTACTACATTGGCGGAGAGCAAAAGACAAAGACAGATACTGTTATGCAGACGTTGATGGAGCTGTTGGCATTCGATGCCATGGATGCCTACCCGGCAGAAGAGGTAGTGGCATTGCTGGAAGAAAAACGCATTCGAAAAAAATACGGCATTGAGAATATAGCTTACGTAAGAGAAACGGTGAAGAACGCCAATATTCGTTTTGGCCTGGAAAACAAAGCCGATGATCAGACACAATACGTGGGTTGGGCTTACGGTTTAGAAAAAATCATCATGGGTTTTGCCGTATACGATGACAAACCAATGGCTTCTGTCCTACCCGATGCCACGTTTTATCCGTGCAAAGAAACGGAAACGGCTACGGCCTACGATGTGTTCCGTTTGAAAGCCTTCCTGGACGATCTGATATATTACGCTGAACAACAGAAAGAACACAAAAGTTTTGGCGTCTGGAAAACGTTTTTACTGGAAGAAGTTTTGGAACGCTCTGTGGCGTATTCCTTCCGGGACGAGGAAGAACTCACGCGTCTGTACAAAGACCTGGAGTACATGGAAAAAGTGTACGACGACCAGGAAATCCCATTCTCTGTTTTCCGATATCTTGTTATGGAGCGTTTTCAACAGGATACCCTTTCCGGAGCGTATATGGCCGGTCGTGTATCGTTCCTGCCGGTGATTCCGGGCCGAGGCCTGCCGGCCAAGGTAGTGGCCTTTTTAGGCATGAATCGCAATGTGTTCCCCAGGAAGGACGTGAGTTTGGGTTTTGATTTGATGCAGGACGAGCCGATGGTTGGCGATAGAAGCAAAAAAGAAAACGACAAGATGGCTTTTTTGGAAAGCCTGATGGCGGCAGAATCGTATTTTTACGTCAGCTACATTGGAAAAGATACGGCAACGAACCAGGTGTTGCCTCCGTCGCTCGTAGTGGATCAATTGCTCGATTACTTGGAACACCTGGCCCATGAAGACGTGCGTGGTCAGATAAAAGACTTGGTGTATGTAGCCCACCCCCTGCACGGATTCAGTGCCCGATACAAGGTGCAAGACAAACGGTTATTTACGTATTTATACGCATCCACGACAGCCGACGGGGAACAAACGGTTGTTGAGGGTATAGACGGTCCTATGCCCACTGAACAGGTAGAAGCGGAGTCGGTAGATTTGGACGCGTTTTGTCGGTTCTTTGTCCATCCTATTGAATGGTACTACCAGAGGGTACTGGGTATCCGGTACGACGATCCGGAACCGCCTTTGCCTGAAAACGAACTGTTTGACCTGGATTACTTGCAGTATTGGCAATTGAGAAAACAAGTTTTTGAAGAAGACATTCGGGAGGGATGTATAGATCTTCCCCGTTTGGAGGTGTTGAAAGACAAAGGCGTAAAAGACGGGATGTTGCCGTTGGCCGGTATGGCCGATTTGCAGATCAAAAAGGTCCTGGAAGATACAGAAGGCCTGCGGAATGCCTGGAAGGAACACCTGAAAGACGTTTTGCCGCATACTTTTCCCGTAGATATTACGGTGAACGGATTGCAGATACAGGGGAACGTAGATACCATATACAACGGTAAGTTGTTTGATTATTCATTATCTAAAAGCATAAACAAACAACAAGTAAAAACCAGGATTACTCAGTTGGTCTTGTCTGCGTGCGGTTTTGGTGGTGCCGCAGTGTTATTTACCAGGGACGGAGGCGTTTTGGAAGCCCCGGTTGTAGATGCATCTACAGCCCTGGAGCAAGTAAAAGAACTGGTGGCTTTATTCCAAAGAGGGCAGATAGAGCGGCTGCCCCTTGTGCTCAATGCTGTGGTAGAGGCCATGAAAAAGGATACGCCTGAAAAACAGATAACTGAATACAGAAAGCAGACAAAAGAAAAAGCAGAGGGCAATATACATGCCCGTCAACCGGCAGATGTTTATGTGGCCGGGGCCTGGGAAGAAGAAGTGTTTGATGGAGAAGAAGAGGCTTTGGTTCAACTGTTAGAAATGTATTATCATATAATCATTCAACCGTGGGAATGAGTACAAGAACACATACAGACCCTCAACCCTTCAACGCATTGACTGTGCCGCTGCAGGGAACAAACCTGATTGAAGCCAGTGCAGGAACGGGTAAAACGTATTCCATTGCCCTAATGGTGTTGCGGCTGGTGTTGGAACAAGGCAGACCCTTGCGGGAAATCCTTATGGTTACCTTTACAAACGCTGCTGTGGCCGAGCTGGAGGTACGTATACGTCTTTTTGATATTACTATCAATATCTGTCCG
>DUNA01000047.1 GCA_012839605.1 Bacteroidales bacterium | reverse complement strand
GGAGGAGAGGAAACTCTCCTCCTTTTTACAAAAAGTGGTACACAATGCACCGGAACGGTGGTACACATTTAACCAGAATCGTGGTACACTATACTCCAGAATATCCAATTACCATTCAAAATCATCAGTTTGGTTGATTTCTATAATAGGAGCTAAGGCCTTATAATGCTTAAACACTAATAAACTTTCTTTAATATCCTCATATTCTGAATGAGCTCTTAGCTCATCATCAATTATGTCAAATACTTTGTAGTTAGAGATGACAAAACATTTTTTAATAGCTCTGGTAATTGCTACATTTAAACGGTTTGGACTGTAGAAAAAGTCTAAACGTCTCATAGATTCTAAAGGATGAGAATTGGCAAAACTGTATATAATATAACTTTTCTCTTGTCCCTGTATTCCATCTACTGTATCGACTAATAATTTGTCAAAAGGCTTGTCTATATATTTTGGTAACACTTTTTCAACTTCTTTTTTAATTTCTCTCACTTGGGCTCTGTATGGCGACATGATTCCAATGTCCTTAATATCCACATCGTTTTGTAAGAGATCTGATACTAATTCTGCTACAAGTGTTGCCTCATATTTGGATCTTTGATAACCATCAAAAACATTATGTAGTATCAATTTATGAGGTTCGCCATTTAAGACGTCATTATGATGGTTACATCTGTAATTATAACTATCTTCGTTCGTTTTAGCTGCTGATTTAAGCAGATCATTATAAAACAAATTATTTGGAATTTTTAATAAGGATTTATTCAAACGGTAGGAAGTGTTCAAAAAGTTAATTTCGTTTGAATATATACGAGCTAATCTACTAAAAATAGATTCAGCAAACATTTCATTGTTTGAATCTTTGGGTATAATAGGATCAAGTTGTTTGTGATCTCCAACAAAAATGTATTTCCCTGTTCGGCACATTGCTGCAATGGATAAAGGTATACTTACTTGTGCAGCTTCATCAATAATACATACATCAAAGTTCCATCCATCCAATCTTTTACTATTAGGATAACACAGTGAATAGGCTGTTGCACCAATAACAATTCCATTATGACTGAAGTAAGTGTTATTTAAATAGCTGTTGAATGTTAGGCGAGATTTTTTTGCTACATGTTGATTGTCTTGTACTCCTTTATTACTTGTTTTCTCTCCAATCTTAATTACTTTACTAGCATCCTTAACCTTTGAAGCAACCACATTCAGACAGTTATTTATTGCGGTATGTGTCGAGGCAGTAACAAAGACTTTTAACCCACAATCAATCAGATGTTTTACGATATAACCAATAGTCTCAGTTTTGCCTGTACCCGGAGGCCCTTGAATGACACAAAAATCACTCGCATTAATGGCATTAAGGTAAGCTTTGTTTTGTGAGTCATTAAGATAACCAACTCTTTGCGAATAGCTTTGGTAGCTATTCTTTGTTTGACCATTAAGAAAACTTTCAACTTTCCAAAGTAATGTATTATTGTTTTTTAACACTTCTGTGGCAGTTTTCAAAAGTTTTGTGCCTATACCAGTATATACCTCATTAATTTCCCAATTGTTTTTTGGATAAAACTCACTGTCAATAATGCAGTTTTTAACGTTAAAATTATTAGGCTTAAGTATGAAATTTTTTGTGCTATCCTCCTCAATATCCATTTCAAACTTATACAATGATCCATAACTCAAAATAACTGAACCTCCTTCTTTGAATTTTGATATGTTATTATCACAAAAAATTTTAACAGAAGAGATGTATTTTTTTGAGCCTGTTAAGCGACTACAATAAGGATTGGGCAAATCATCGTAAAAATCCATTTGAACACTGAGGTTTGTCATTGTTACCCCTTTTGCAACTCTTTCATTTACTGGCAATTTCTGTTGTTCATTAAAATCCTTAAGATTATTTGCTAATTCAATTTCAATTGCCGCCTGAAATTCTTCCAATACGTTCATGTTATATTTTTACTTTAAGCGAGTTTAAAATAATTTTGGTTTCTTCCTGCATTAAGGGAACATCCACGATATAATATTCATCATAGTTTTCGTGTAAAACAACCAATTTCATTGAGGATATTTTCATTGAATGCTCGGTTTCCACAATATACTTATAGATATTTTGTTGCAGGCAGTATTTGTAATAGCTGGAATTATCCAAAGAATTTAATTCCGATATAACATAGCCATAACCAAAAATTCTTGGCCGTCCGTCTATTATGAGGTTTTTGCTACTCTTCCAGTCAAGCATGACATATTCGTCTTTGTTCTCTTTTTTGAAAAGGCAATCTATTGTTCCTGCCACATGATACTTGTTGGATACTATCATTTTTTCGGCATCATAAAATAGCAGGTTTCTTTGCTTAATTTCTTTGTTGTAAAAATCAAGAAACATCTTAAACTCTTTTAAATCCGGGTCGTATTTTTCTTTTTTAAAGTAGCATTCAATTTGCTCATGCAAATATGTTCCTTTGCTCATAGCCTCATTCCGTATTGATGAATAATCGGCAAAAACATCTTCTTCTGTTCTATTTTCTTCTTCTGCTTTTCTTTCAATATATCTCTTTAAGTCAAATGGAAAAAAACGTTCAATTAAAGTTGTTACAGCAATATACTCGGCATTACCAGTTTCATCTTTTGGGTGATAATATTTGTGTGTTTCTTTATCAAGATCAAGAGCAACACTACTGACCCGGTTTTCAGACCTGAATTTCTTAGTTCTTTGAATTACATTTTCGATACTTTCGTTTTCAGATGTGTCAATTTCTAATTCCTTGGAGCTATGTTGTTTTTTGAACCCCTCTATTCCTAAATACTTTTCACGGTAATGAGCCTTTTGCCATTGAATACATTGGTTATAATCCCACTGAACTTCTTTTTCACATTTTGTTTCAATTGAAAAGTCTTCATTATAAATTGAATGAAGAACATTGGTTATATAATCAATACATTCTCTAGTTTGACAGTGCACTTGCTTTTCTGTGAACCTTATTACAATCCAACCACTTTCCGTAAAAAATAAATCTCTTATATTATCCTGTTTGACTTCTTCTTCAGGATGGATAAAATGTGTTGGGTATCTGTAATATCCGTCATACGGTTCATCAATTTCTACATCAATGAAGAGATTTATACTTTTGTCAAATAAAACAATGTCGGGTTCATAAGGTTTATCAAAATTTGGTATAACCATATGAACATCGTTGGTTAATTCAATGTTCGATATATTATTCTTGAGGTGGTTAAAAAAATCATTTTCTTTATAACCTTTTTTATTGGATCGTCCATATCTAGGTAGTTTAAGTATAGCATTTGGTTTAGGCATTTTGACAACTGGGTAATGATAGTCCTCCTTTTGTGTGAAATAATTATTCGGGTTAAACAAGATTCTTAAATCATCAGTTTGGTCCTGATTAGGCATAGACTTGACAATTTGTTTTGTGGTTTCAAGAGGCTTTTCTTCTTTTTGCCAAGATTCCTTTTTATCTATTGCTACTTGTTTTTTATCCTTGAGTTGTTGAATTTCATATTGTTTCTCTGTCCATTTATTTACAGGAATTCTCTGACGGGCTTTGCTTTCCGTTTCAACTACTTCTCCCTCCCTTCTGAGAATTTTCTTAAGTTCTTGCTTGTCTTGTTTATATTTTGCCCAATCGATTTTTATTTCAGTAAAAAAAATACTTTTTTCTTCTTTAGTTAACTCAGCAGGTGATTTTACACCATAAAGTGCCATCTTTTCTAAAAAAAAATTTCGATACTCTTTCTGCAGTGGGGATAAATTTCTTTCTTTTTTTCTTTTTTTCATTGGATTATGTAATTTTTACAATTAAAGACGATTTTATCACTTAGTCTTGGAGTACGAGGGGAAAGGAATTCCTTGGAAAACTTAGTCAAGCATCGGCTAATGCTATAAGAAAAAGTGCTGTTTTGTGTTTGTTCTGCCTCTTATAATTATGGGTCAAAAAGACCCTTTTTACTTGATTTGAAGAAAGGTGCAAGAAATATATTTCTGAATTTAGAACTATTGGAAAAATAGACATTTTGTATAGACATTTGAATTGTGTAAAAGTTTCAGGAACAGGGTTGTGTAAAGTTACAAATAATTCGAGAAAATGCACCGGTCGCAATTTGCGACCGGTTTGAATCTCTAAAACACTCCTCAATTATTTTTGTTTTACTCTATTACACAAAACAATAGCAACCGCACAACATGAAATAAGAGTAACTGTCCGGACTGCTGCTGGGGGAATGGGAGCAAGTGAGTGTCCGGGGGTATTGAATAATGGGTTCTTTTTTGTAATTTTGCCGCGCATTGACGTATTGAGTTGTTAGCTCAGCTGGTTTAGAGCACTACCTTGACAGGGTAGGGGTCACTGGTTCGAATCCAGTACAACTCACCACCAAATCATGCGTCGCATAAAGTGATGATTGCTCTGTGTTAGAGCAATTTGAGAAAAACGTGCCCCCGGGGTACGTTTTTTATAAGACACTGTAAATCAGGAAATTAGTTACATTATGCGACGCATACAAGTGCCGGGCAGCGATGCCGGGCGTGTGAGTGCTCCGGGTGGGAGCGCAAAACGTTCAACTCTTCTCCAGAAATTCTTTGGCGGCTGCGTATTCCTGATCGGGTACGCGTACGGTAACGTATTGTTTCCCATGTGTGGATTGGAAGGGGAGGATGGAATTCATGCTGTTGTCAAATACTACGGGATGGAATCCTTCGTTTTCCAGATTTCCTTTTATCACGTTGGCTTGAAAAAGCGTATGGCATTCAGCTACTGTTTTCATGGGATTCTGTATTGAAATTCTCCCGAAAGATACGTAAAATCTTCTTAACTTAGCGGCCGTAAAAACAGGGCTATGAGTAACGTATATTATACCAATTTGAGATCGCGTCCCGGAAGGAGCTTACCCAAAAAGATGGAACTGCTTGTGAAAGCGGCCGGTATAGGAGATTTGCCGTGCAAGGACAAATTTACGGCCATAAAAATCCACTTTGGAGAGCTAGGCAATATGGCGTTTCTGCGCCACAATTATGCAGCTCGTATGGCCGAGTTGTTAAAACAAATGGGGGCTCGTCCTTTTTTGACAGATACCAACACGTTGTACAGCGGATCGCGTTCCAATGCCGTGGATCATTTGTACACGGCTTTTCTGAACGGATACAACGCCATCAGCGTCCCTGCGGCACCGGTCATCATTGCAGATGGATTGAAAGGGACGGACGAGGTGGTGGTTCCGCTGCCGGAAGGGGAGTATTGCAAAGAGGCACGTATAGCCTCGGCCATTGCCCAAGCCGATGTACTGGTGAGCATGACGCATTTCAAGGGCCACGAACAGGCCGGTTTTGGAGGAGCTTTAAAGAACGTGGGGATGGGCGGTGCCAGCGTTGGGGGTAAGTTGCATATGCATTCCGATTCGCAGCCGGTCATAGAGCGGGAGAATTGCATAGGATGCAATGTGTGCGTTGTGAATTGTCGGCATAAAGCCGTTGCATTGGATGCAGAAAAAAAGGCTGTCATAGATTATGAGATCTGTGTGGGATGCGGACAGTGTATAGCCGTGTGCCAATACGATGCGGCTCGGCCCGGAAAATTTTCTTCTACGCAAGAGTTGACGGCAAAAATTGCAGAGTACGCACTGGCAGTGTTAAAAGACAAACCGCACTTTCACGTGGCTTTTATCATGGATGTATCGCCGCATTGCGATTGCTGGAGCATGAACGATGTGCCTATTGTACCCGACATAGGCATTTTGGCTTCTTTTGACCCGTTGGCTTTGGATCAGGCTTGTTTTGATATGGTGCGGAATGCTCCGGCCATGGCGGACAGTATGGCTAATCCCCAGGGCAAAGAAACGCTGGAAGGGGAAGATAAATTTACCTCTGTTCATCCGCGTACAGACGGAGCGTTTGGATTGGCCCATGCAGAGAAAATGCAATTGGGATCGCGTACCTATACCTTGATTGAAGTATGAGATTACGTTCTCTGATATTAACAACAGTCGTTGTTTGTTTTTCTGTTTTTTCTATCCATGCACAAACAGAAGACCTTTTCTATTTGCCTTTTGGGGCGGTGCATGCTCTTCAACACAAAGACCCTTTGGCGTTGGAACACCGTTTCTTTAACGCGCCTTCCATGCATGAATACGGTACCGTTGTATTGGTCCCGGAAACCGCCGGCCGCTCCGGCATGCATGTGAAAACAGCGGCAACCTTGCGTGGAGCCATGCATAGGCTGTACTTTCCGTGGGAATGGGGGCGTCCTCCCGTCAGGGGAGAGCTGAGGCTTGATTTGTTGCCCGATGCCTTGTGGACACAAATATCTAAGGTGGACGAATCTACCGTAACGGGAACGGTGCTTACGGAAGGCAGCAGCGGGTTGGCACATACGTATTTTGCCATCCGTTTTTCCAGGCCAATTAAGGAGTATGGAAAAACCGGGCAGACGCAGGAGGGATTGGAAGGAGTCCTTGCCTTTCCGGTGATGGAGGGGACCGATTTGTCTGTGTATTTTTCTTTTGATTTGGCCAGAGAGCAACAAACGTTTGCCAACGACGGCGAATTGGAAATACACATTGCTTTTTCTGCAGTAGATACAAAAGGAGCGTTACAAAATCTGGAAACCGAGCAAGCCGGAAAGAGTTTTGAGTCTTTGGTGTGGGAGATGGAGCAGGTATGGGAACAAGCGTTGTCGGTAGTGCACATTGAAGACCCGGGACAAACGGAATCGCAAGCGGCCTATAAAAACCGATTCTATGCTTCTTTGGCCGAGTCTATGGCGTGGCCTGTCATTGCACAAGATGTAGACGGTCGGTACAGAGGAGGTGACAACAGCGTGCGTGTGGCCGACTATCATGTGCATTACCAAGGGTTTTATACAGCAGGCTGGGCTGCTTATCCGTTGACCACCTTACTGAAACCGCAAATGGCCCGCCAATTTGCAGCGTCTGTTTTGACCTGGGTAGATCAACATGTGGTAGGAGCGTTACCGGGCATAGATTTTAGGAAAGAAGCAGTGCTTTTACTGACAGATGCGCAGGCCAAAGACATCCTCCCTGATTCTATGGTGCCGCTTGTGACGCAGGTGTTGGAAAAGACAGTGGCAAATCCGTATTTGTTGCTGATACCAAAGACGAGAAAGCTTGGTTTTGTACCTGTGGAATTTGCCGGAGCCGAGGTGTCTTTGGAATCAACCCTTGATTTTTCATACGTCAACTGGTGTTTTATCAGGATGGCCTCTGCCATGGGAAATGCCAATGCGGTACAAGCCACCCGACCGTACGTAACAGCCTATCAATGGTTGTTGGATGGAAAACAGGGATATGCCAGGCCCAGAAACGAAGATTTGTTGTTCTACAACGGCAAAGACTCTTTGGCTCATAAAGACGCTTTGTTGTATGTTCCACATAATATGGAAGATGTAGTAGATAGAGCGCGAGGCAGGAGGGAGTACGGAAAAAGACTGGACCAAGCAGAACCGTTTGCTGAATTGCCGTACTTGTATGTATGGACCACCACTCCATGGAAAGGACAAGAGCAGATCAGGGAAATGATAGACAAGGCCGCACACCGGCAGCCGGAAGACGAAACTCCGGCTTTGCCGCCCCAATGGTTTGTGTTTTCTTCTTTGGGATTGTATCCTCTTTGTCCCGGAACGGACCAATATGTGTTGGGTGTCCCGGCGTTTAAGAAGACAACACTCCGGCTGGAGGGCGGTAAAGAACTGGTCATTGAAGCTCCGCAGATGAGTGTCAAAAACAGATACGTGAAAAACGTACTGTGGAATGGGAAACAGCATAACAAAGCCTATATAACGCATAGAGAACTTATGCAAGGCGGTGTGCTCACTTTTGTGATGGGATCCTTGCCGGCGCGGTTAAAGACGTTCCGAGGTGAAAATCTGCCTTATTCCTATTTGAAAAAATAGTATATTTGTAATTTCCAAAACATTAGGCATGCCTTCCAAGAACACATTGATAGTCAACTTATTTGGAGGCCCGGCGTCGGGCAAAACAACATGTGCGTGGGAAGTTGCCAGCAAATTAAAGAAACAACGCATCATTACGGAGTACGTATCTGAGTACGCCAAAGAACTGGTCTGGGATCAGAAACTTGACATCCTGGACGGGAGCGAACCCAATCAGCGTCACATCTTTGAAGTACAAACGCACCGCGTTCGCAGGCTGGTGGGAAAGGTAGATGTGGTTGTTACAGATGCTACTTTATTGAACAGTTTGGTTTTTGGAGTCAATATATCGGATGCATTTCACAAAGAAATATTGGACAACTTCCGCAGTTTCAACAATTTCAATTTGTTTATTCAAAGGACTTCCTACTTTGAACAAGAAGGCAGAATACACGATCTAAAGCAGTCTTTGGAATTGGACGAAAAAATCATAGACATCTTGGTAGGTAATAAAATACCGTTTGAAACGTACAGCCACAGAACGCTGGACCTTGTGATAATGAAAATTAGTTTACTTGTAAAAAAATCTAGATAAATGGCATTGAAATACAACGGACCGCTACAAATACAAATGAACGACATTGCCCAAGTAGCCGGCTATATGTGGGAAAAAGGATGGGCAGAGCGGAATGCAGGAAATATAAGCGTGAACATAACAGAACTTGTGGGAGAAGAAAACAAAAGCCTGCCCGTTATTTCAAAATCACATCTTTCTTGCAACGTACCGGAATTGGAAGACCAATATTACTATGTTACCGTAGCCGGATCTCGTATGCGCGATATAGCCCGCAACCCTATGGATGCCGGAGTTGTGTTGCGTGTGGTGGATGAGGGGACAGCTATTGAAATTTTGGCAGACAAAGATTTGTCGCCCACCATGGAATTGCCCTCGCACATGCTCATGCATCAAGTGTTTGCGAAAGAAGCACTGGCAAAAAAGAAACCGGTGACAGAGGCCAGACGCCTTGTGTTTCATACCCATCCCACAGAATTGATTGCGTTGTCTCATATTGAAGCATTGCAAGATACAGAGGCTGTTACAGAAGCATTGTACAAGATGCATCCGGAAGTCCGAATGAATGTACCCGGCGGACTCTGCTGGGTTCCTTTTCAAAAACCGGGATCTATAGAATTGGCCAAAGCCAGCATCAAAGATTTTGACACGTACGATTTTATGTTGTGGGAACACCACGGCATCTTGGCTACGGGAACAGATATAGTAGACGTATTCGACGCCGTGGATACACTCAACAAAGCCGCCAAAATATATCTCTACCTTGTATGAATTACTACTTTCAGGATAAAGATTCAACCATCATAGCTTTTCAGACAGAGGAAGAATTGGGAGAACAGTCTGTGCAGAAGCTGCTTTGGCTTTTGGAAGGAGCCCGGTTGTTGCAGCCGGACCATCCGGCTTTACAGGTCCGTTATAAAGGGCCTAGAAGAAGCTTGCCTACTCCTTGGAGCACAGTAGCTGTGGAAGTTTGCGAACGTTTGGGCGTTCCGGGTACAAAACGTGTGGAATTGTTTTTTCCATTGGCTCCGGACCAAACGTACGACTACATGTTTTATGAAGTCTATGAAGGCTTGAAAGAACCGCTGTTTGAAACAGGTGCCCGGCGTGAAAGCGTTTTGTCTGTAATGGATATAGAAGCGTACAACCGCCAAGAGAATCTGGCCTTGAGTCTTGCCGAGGTACAGCACCTGCAAGCGTTGTCCCGTCGGTTGGGAAGACCGCTCACAGATTCGGAAGTGTTTGGGTTTTCACAAGTAAATTCCGAGCATTGTCGCCACAAGATTTTTAACGGTACGTTCATCATTGACGGAGTAAAGCAGCCGCATTCGCTCTTTGATCTGATTAAGAAAACATCTGCCTTGAATCCCAACCGCATTGTGTCTGCTTACAAAGACAATTGTGCGTTTGTGCGGGGACCGGGAAACCTTCCGTTTTTTGTCCCTGAAAAAGGGTGCGAACCTTCTTTTTATAGAACGATACCGCACCATACGGTCTTGAGTTTGAAAGCGGAAACACATAATTTTCCTACTACGGTAGAGCCTTTCAACGGAGCGGCCACCGGAGCGGGCGGTGAAATCCGAGACCGCATGGCCGGTGGAAAAGGATCGTTCCCCATAGCCGGAACGGCCGTTTATATGACGGCGTATCCCGGTGCTTTGGAGCGTAGGCCGGTTGCAAAACAATGGCCGTATCACAGCCCGGAAGAGATTCTTACACGTGCTTCTGACGGGGCATCGTCTTACGGTAACAAATTTGGTCATCCGCTTATTTGCGGTTCGCTCTTGTGTTTTGAACACGTTGAGGGGTCTTATAACCTGGGGTATGACAAAGTCATCATGCAAGCCGGAGGCGTTGGTTTTGCCCGCCTGGAAGATGCCCATAAGGGAGTGCCGGAAAAAGGAGATAAGGTAGTCTTGTTGGGAGGTGACAATTACAGAATAGGGATGGGAGGAGGAGCCGGATCGTCTGTGGCTACGGGACAAATGGACCATTCCATGGAAATGAATGCTGTGCAACGTTCCAATCCGGAAATGCAAAAGCGGGTGTACAATACCATAAGGGCTTTGGCAGAAAGCGGAAAGAATCCCATTGTGTCCATACACGACCACGGAGCGGGCGGTCATTTGAATTGCTTGTCAGAATTGGTTGAAGACGTAGGCGGTCGGTTTGATCTGGAACAATTTCCCATAGGAGATCCTACGTTGAGTGCCAAAGAAATTATTGGCAACGAATCGCAAGAGCGCATGGGCTTGGTGGTAAAGGAAGAAGATTTGCCGCTGTTGCAATGCGTGGCAAAAAGAGAGCAAGCTCCCTTGTACGTGGTGGGAGAAGTAACGGGTGACAACCGGCTGATTTTTGAAAACAAAGCTGCGGGTGAAGTGCCTATAGATTTGGAATTGAAAGACTTGCTGGGCTCGTTGCCGGAAACGGTCATGGAAGACGTAACGCACGATTATGCTTTTCAACCGCTGGACTACCAACAAGACAATGTGTCTTTGTTGCAATACGCGGAACGGGTGATGCAACTGGAATCGGTAGCTTGCAAAGATTGGATTGTCAACAAGGTTGACCGATCGGTATCGGGACTGGTAGCCGGGCAGCAAACGGTAGGGGAATTGCAGTTGCCTTTGAATGATTACGGGCTGATGGCTTTGTCTTTGGCCCCGTCGCCTACAGGACATGCCGGGGTAGCCACTTCTGTGGGCCATGCGCCCGTATCGGCATTGATCGATCCGGCGGCAGGCAGTCGTTTAGCCATTGCCGAGGCGCTCACCAACTTGGTTTTTGTGGAGTTGGAAGACGGCCTGCAAGGGGTATCGCTGAGTGCCAATTGGATGTGGCCTTGTAAACACAAAGGAGAGGATGCCCGGTTGTACCGAGCCGTACAATCGGCTAGTGATTTTGCTTCTGCTTTGGGCATCAACATTCCCACAGGGAAGGATTCGTTGTCCATGACACAGAAATATCCGGATGGCAGTGCTGTAAAAGCGCCGGGGACGGTCATCATTTCTACGGTGGCTCCCGTGCCTGACGTGCGTTCCAAAGTACAGCCGGTGTTGGATACCAAGCAAGACTCGGTCCTTATTTATATAGATTTTTCAGGGGCGTTGGGCAAAGAGCGTCAACTGGGAGGATCCGCCTTGGCACAGTGCTTGGGCAAAGTGGGAACTCATTGTCCGGACGTTCACGATCCGCAAATGTTCCAAAGAGGTTTTGCCACGGTACAAGAGATGATAAAAAAGGGCATGGTGCTGGCCGGGCACGATGTCTCTGCCGGAGGATTGCTCACATGCTTGTTGGAAATGTGTTTTGCCAATGTGCAGGGGGGCATTCAGTTGCGTAAGCATGTGTTGGACCAAATAGCCCCTGCAGACCCTGTTGGGGCTTTGTTTTCAGAATACCCCGGGGTAGTGGTGCAAGTGCCGGTAGAACACGCGCACGAAGCTTTAGGTATGTTGCTGGCCAACAACGTGGTAAGCTACCTGTTGGGGACCCCGTCTGCCGGTAGGTATCTTACGGTGGATGATACGTTGTCTTTTGATATTGACAGACTTAGAAACTTGTGGTACAATCCTTCCTATTTGA
The DNA here is from genome assembly GCA_012839605.1 of Bacteroidales bacterium. Lineage (GTDB taxonomy): Bacteria > Bacteroidota > Bacteroidia > Bacteroidales > UBA932 > DMER64. The sequence continues at coordinate 27,129 of DUNA01000047.1, read as the reverse complement.
TGGATAAGCGGCAAAGCCATCCGGAGAAAGCGTTGGAACGGTACAATCATTACGGCACGTTGCCGTTAACATATCAATTCCCAAAATTGTTTACAGGACAGATAGAGCCGGAGCAGACAGTCCGCCAGGAAACACCATCGGGCGCTTCTGCGCAACAACCCATTGCGGCCGTTATCAGAGAGAAAGGTTCCCAAAGCGAACGAGAAATGGCTTGGATGCTTCATTTGGCAGGATTCAAGGTACGCGATGTCCATATGGAAGATTTGATATCGGGTACAGAAACGTTGGACACCGTCAAATTGATTGTTTTTGCCGGAGGCTCTGCTCATGCAGACGTTTTTGGATCGGCCAAAGGATGGGCCGGCGCTTTCTTGTACAATCGGAAAGCCAAAGATGCGTTGGAGCGTTTCTATGCTCGGGAAGATACGTTGAGTTTGGGCGTGTGTAACGGATGCCAATTGATGATGCATCTGGGATTGGTCACTTCATGCAATGTAGAATCCTCACCCAAAATGATGCCCAACGATTCCGGAAAATTTGAATGCAGCTTTGTAAACGTAGAAGTGGAAGAAAGTCCATCCATCTTTTTAAAAGGATTGGAAGGAAGCCGCTTGGGATCGTGGATTGCCCACGGTGAAGGCAAGTTTCATTTCCCCAAAGACACCTTGGAAAGGACTGAACATTATAGGGTAGCCATGCGGTACTCTTACGATGCATACCCGGCCAATCCCAACGGATCACCGGGACGAGTGGCAGCCGTTACGAGTGCGTGTGGACGCCATTTGGCCATGATGCCGCATCCGGAACGCAGCCTGTACCCGTGGAATTGGGGATACTATCCGCCGGAACGATGGGCAGATGACATTTCTCCTTGGCTTTCTCTCTTTACAGAGGCTCTGAAGTTTTGTAACGAATAAGGTACACGTATCCGTCCATGGCAGAAACGAGCAATCGGGACTGTCCCACCGGTTGTGCATAATTCACCAAGCCGTCAGACAAACGCACGTCCCATAAGGGGTCTCCGTTTTCTGCCGAATAGGTAAACAAATACCCTTGTGAAGTAGGAACGAACACCATGCCGTCTTGTTCTGTGACGGGAGAAGGTCCAATCTCGTAATCAAAGCCACCGGCTACGCGCCAACGCGCAACGGCTTCTCTTGGCTCTGTTTGGAAGGCAAAGAGAGAGTCGAACATGGTTTTGACGTACACTTGTTTTCCGTCTTGGGACAGGCCCATACTTTCTCTTCCGCCGGATGCTTCCCAGACTGTCTTGCCTGTTCGAGCATCTATTGCGTAACATGTGCGCTCCGGTGTAGTGAAAAAGATTTTTCCATACGCTTTCACAGGCCACGTAGCTGCCGGAGAATACATACGATTTTTTGGTTTGTTACTCCAGACCCATTGCAACTCTCCCGTTTTGGGATGGAAAGAATAGAGATTGTTACCCCAAGACCCGGTTACCACTTGCTCTTTGTCTATATAGGGTCTGGTTTCCATGAACCCATCTATGGCTGTATATTCCCACAACAAAGAACCCGTTTGGGCATCTAAGGCACGGAACGTATTGTCGGATCCGCCTATGTATACGGTATTATCCAAAACTACGGGTGAAGCCACAATGGATTTCTGTGCAGGGTATGTCCAGATGATGCTTCCATTGTTTATATCCAGGCAATACACCTGTTTGTCAGTGGAGCTTACATACACTTTGTTGTCATAAATGGCCGGTGTAGCGTAGATTTTTCCTGCTGTTTGTGTAGTCCACAACGGTTCTCCTTCTTCCAATGTGACGGCTTTTATGGCGCCTTTTGTATTGGTAAAAAAGACCATGCCTTTTGTGGTATCGGCTACGGCGGCAGATCCTATGTCGCTGTCATCCAGAATGCTCCAGAGTATTTCCAGAGAAGGATGCGTGATATCTGTTCCGTAAACCGGTTGCGGCATGCTTTTCCTGTCCAGCCGTAACGGCTTCCCTGTAAAAGATTCTTCATGCCAGGCAGGGTGGGTAAATGAAGTTTGGTCATCCGGTAAAACTACCCGTTCTCTGAAAACGGCTTTTTTGTTGTGGATGGAAACCAGGTTGTATCCGGGACCTTCATAACCGCGCGATTGCGATGTCCTGCATTTTACGGACGGGATGCCGTCTGCAGAAAACGCTTCGTTTGTATGGTAATGCCCGCAAAGAGCCAATTGGATGTTTTTTGTGGCCAAGAGGTCAATGACTTTGCCGTAATTGCTCATATCCTCTGTAAGCGGATAATGGTTTACATAGACAATGGGTCTTCTCTTGGGCAATGTGTTCAGAACGCTGTCCAGCCAAACCATACTTTCACGCGGCACGAGTGCCGGCGCCATACGCATGTTGGGTCCGGAATTGGTGCCTATAAAGGCAATGCCACTATGTGTAAAAGCAAATTGCTCATAACCAAAGGTTTCTAAGAATGTGTTGCATCCGCTTTCCGACCATTTGGAATCGTGGTTGCCTGATAATATGTACCAGGGTTTTTCAAATTGCCGGAGTACGTCGTAAGCCATTTCAATCTCTTCATCGCTTCCAAATTCCGTTATGTCACCGGCCAGCAAGACAAAGGCTATGCTGTCTTGTGCGTTGATGTCTTGAATGATATCTATCAGTTCTGTAACACTTTGTGCCCGATTGCTGTTCAGATGGGTATCTGCAATCACTGCAAAACAGACAGAAGGGTTTTTTTGGCAACTGAAAAGCAGAGTTGCAACTGCCAACCATAAGAGGATTCTGTATTTCATTGTTATGTATTTTGTTTGGGGGTGGTACATGCATCTACAAGGTACACTAAGGACATGTAGGGTACACCACCGTATGTTGTCAATCCTATTTCACATGTACGGCTGTTGGAATAGCCTACTTTTACCTCTGCCGCTTCCAGTTGCGGTTTGAGTTTTCTCAGGGCGTATTCGTTGATTTCCGGACGAGTAAATCCCTTGTCTCCGGCAAATCCGCAACAACCCACTTCATGCGGTACGAGTACCCGTGTAGAACACCTTTGAGCCAGACGAAGCATGTCTTTGTCCAAGTGCATCTTTTTAGAGGTACACGTAACGTGGAGAGCTACCGGATTGTCTGTAGGATGAAAATCCAGTCTGGGCACTAAAAATGTCTCTATAAATTCTACCGGTTCGTACAGATGCATACCTGTGATTTTCTCTCGCATTCTGTACAAGCAAGGACTCTGGTCACACAATACGGGATATTTGCCTGCCCGGCTGGCAACCCAAAGGGCTTTCCCCAGCTCTTCTGTTTTTTCATCTGCCACATGCGGCATGCCTTTGCTTTCCCATATGGTACCGCAACAGAGGGAGTCCATGTTGTCCGGATAGATGACACGGTAGCCTGCTTTCCTTAGTAAGCCTACCATCTTTTCTGTCAAGGGCGTATTGTCGGGAGCGCCTTTGGCTACACCCATGCTTTGGTTTATACAAGAAGGAAAGTACACCACTGTGTCCGGATGACCGGCAGGGCGTGCTTGTTGCAGTATAGGTTTTACACGGTGCCCATTGGGCATGGCCGGTGTCCATAGCGGAAAGCCCAGCCAATGTGCTAATTTTGTGAGTTGAACCATCAGGAAGGTACCCAGCACCGTGTGTGCTGTGCGCGCCAGCCTTAAGATGATGCGCATGATGTTTTTGAGTCCTTGAAAATGGTTGGCCGACAGACGGCCTGCCAATTCGTCCGGAGATCCTTTGGGATGCGCTTGTTCTCTTAGATAGAGTGTCAAATCTCCCGTGTTGATATCCATGGGGCAAGATGTGGCACACAAGCCGTCTACGGCACACGTAGCCCTTCCCGGATAGAAATAACTTTTTTTCAGTTTTTTCAATAAGGCCGTTTCTTCTCCTGTTTTTTCAAGCCTGTGGATTTCTCTTTGTGCGGCTATCCGTTGTCTGGAACTGAGTGTTTTTCCCCATGTCAGGCAATTGATTTCACAGAAGCCGCATTCAATGCATTTGTCTACTACCGGATGTACGGCCGGCATGGGCTTGAAATTTTTGACGTGACACAACGGATCGTCGTTGAAAATCACACCGGGATTTAACATGTTTTTGAAATCAAAGAGCAATTTGATTTGCTTCATGACTTCAAACGCTGCCTGTCCCCATTCTCGTTCTACAAAAGGCGCCATGTTGATGCCCGTACCGTGTTCGGCTTTCAAAGAACCGTCGTATTGTCCTACAACAAGAGAAACGACCCTGTCCATAAAACGTTTGTAACGATCTGTCTCTTGCGGCGTATCAAAAGATTGGTTCAAAATGAAGTGAAAATTTCCTTCCAAAGCGTGGCCGTAGATGGCACCATCGTGGTATCCAAACTCTTCCAACAACTGTTGCAATTGCGGAACGGCTTTGTGCAAATCTTGCGGATGGAATGCCACGTCTTCTATCATAGACGTAGTACCGGCAGGACGCATGGCTCCTACGGACGGGAAAATACCGGAACGGATATCCCACAACAGAGAATATTCCTCTTCTTTGTCTGTAAACACTACGGGATGAACGGTAGCAAAACGGTTCAAATCCAACGTGATGTCAGAAATGTTTTTCTTCAACGTTTCTTTGTCGCATGCGGCCGTTTCTATGAGCAGGGACGTAGCTCCTTCCGGCAGGTCTTTGATAAAAGCCGGTATGCCTTCTTTGTCTTCTACGGAGCGCAGAGACTTTCTGTCCAACATTTCCACGCCAATGACCGGCAATTTTCTGAGGGCTTGAACGGCTCGGCACGCTTCTTCTGCATGGGGAAAATATGCCATGGCACTGGCTTGAAATTCCGATACAGGTTCTGTGTTGACTGTGACTTCAGACAGGAAAGCCAATGTGCCCTCGGAACCGGCCATAAGGTGTGTTATGATATCAAACGGGTCTTCGAATTCCACCAACGGGAGCAAGTTTAATCCCGTAACGTTTTTGATGCTGTATTTGCGTTTGATACGTTCTACCAGCTCCGGTTGTTTCATTACGTGTTCCCGCAACCGTATAATACCCATGAGAAATTCCGCGTGGGTGCGTGAAAACGTTTCTTTTGACTTTTCATCACCGGTATCCAAAACGGTTCCGTCAGCCAAAATCACTCTTGCTGAACGAAGGATGCGGTGGCTGTTGGCATGCGTTCCGCAATTCATACCGGAAGCGTTGTTGGCCACTATGCCCCCGACCATGGCCGAGGAAACAGAAGCAGGGTCCGGAGAGAACTTGCGTCCGTAGGGGAGAAGGATCTCGTTCACCCGGTCTCCAACAATTCCCGGCTGCAGAGATATGATTTCTCCGTTTCCGTAGATGCGGTAATTTTCCCAACCGTGTGCCGCCACCAGTAAGACACTATCAGAAAGGCTTTGGCCTGACAGGCTGGTACCGGCCGCTCTAAAGGTAACGGCAATCTTCTTTTTATGACAAACGGCCAGAATCTTGGATACTTGTTCCTCTGTTTGAGGAAAAAGCACGATTTGTGGGATTTTTCTATAAAAACTAGCGTCTGTTCCCCATGCAAAACGATGCAGGTAATCTGTTTTAATTGCACTGCGGGGCAGGATTCCTGAGAAAAGTTTTTCTGAGATCATAAATTAGGCATAACGTTCCGGCAAAATATGTTCCAGTTGAAGCAGTCCTTCAACTGCTTTTTGCTCCACTACATGGACTTTTTTATGTCTTACGGGAGCCGGTTTTGGGTCTACCAAGTATAAAGGTACATCATCTGCTGTAAAGTCTATCAATCCGGCGGCCGGATATACGGCAAGAGAAGTACCTACTACAAGCAAAATGTCTGCTTTACGCGTCAAAGCAATGGCTTCTTCCATTTTGGGCACGGCTTCTCCAAACCAGACGATATGGGGCCTGAGTTGCGCTCCGTCTTCTGCTTTGTCTCCCCACTCAATGGGGTCATATCCTATGGAGGTAACAAGACTTGGGTTATCAACACTCCTGGCTTTTGTCAACTCTCCATGCAAATGAAGAACGTGTTGGCTACCGGCCCGTTCGTGCAAATCGTCCACGTTTTGTGTTACAATGTATACGTCAAAAAACTGTTCCAATCTGCTGAGCACTTTATGTCCTTCGTTGGGCTCTACTTCTTTCAATTGTGCTCGTCTTTCGTTGTAAAAGGTTAGCATCAGCCGGGGGTTTTTATGCCATCCTTCTATAGAAGCTACTTCATGGACCGGGTAATTCTCCCACAAACCTCCGCTGTCTCTAAATGTTTTTATCCCGCTTTGAGCGCTCATTCCCGCTCCGGTCAATACTACAAGTTTTTTCATGGTATCCAGTATGTTTTGTTGAAACGTTCTCTAAACCACAGGCTGAATAAAGGATCTATAAACCGTGGCTTTTTGCGAACAATTTCTATAATGTTTTTCTTTTCCAAGGCACTTCTTACACGGCTCACGTGTGCAGAAGAAGCCAAATTGTATTTTTCAAGGACTTCTTGCGAACACAATTGTTCTTCGTTGTCTGCCAAAGCTCTTAAGAAATGAATCTGCGGCGTGGAAAGTCCCTGGCATATGTATTCAAAAGGCTGTCTGAATATTTCTAAAAGTTCTTCCAGACCGTTCAAAAACATGGACTCGTTCATGTAGCCTTTTGTATTGGAGAAACAGATGTCTGCAAAGCATTGTACGTAATACGGATGGCCTTCCATTTTGCGTGTGATCATTTCTGCAAAATCTTTAGAAATCACCCGGCCGGCTTTGGCAAAATTTCGTATGATATAATCTGTGAATTCCTTTTCTTCAATGTCTTCTAAAGGTATGTATTCGGCAAACTTATGAAAGGGCATCCCGTAACCAAAAAGCTGACGATATATAGAGAAACCGGACGAGTGAACGCTGCCGGTACCGCAAAAAAGAAACGTGACGCCTTTCATTTTCTTCCACAACCGGATCATCCGTTTGCTGATATCAAGCGTATGAAAAGAATCCAGAACAAGAATGATTTGTTTGTTCAAATGGTTTGTCAAACGTTCCGGAAAAACGGCCAACTCTTCAACGGCTTCTTCTTCCAACGGATTTTCAAACAGGAGGGCCATCTCTTCTTCTTGAAAACGAGGAATAAATACTTGCGGAGAACAGGCGGGCAGCAGCCTTTGAATAAGGTCTTCCCATTCTCCTAAGGTGTTGGCTACCTGATGGAAGAGGGCATTGGCACACGCCGCATAAAAAGAATTTTCGCTTCTGATGTTGAAACAAGACAACCTGCATACGACGGGGGCTTTGTCCATTTTCTCTATGTGTGAAAGGGCTTTGTTGATGAGGGAACTCTTCCCCGTTTTTGGATGGTCCCAAATTACGGTATGTTGCCCTTTTTGCAGGTTGGACGCCAACCAGTTGGTGCCGGACGTTCTGCCTAGCATTTCGTTAGGTTGTAAGGGACGTGTATAAAGAAAAGGAGTGTTCATAAAGGGTTGTTTTGCAATTAGACAAAGATACTTTTTCTTTGGTATTCGGGGAAACTTTTTTACCTTTGCAGTCCTGATTTTGTTTGAAAACACGATAGGGCCGTTAAGCTACTGTAAAAGAGGTATTTAAAAATATCCGCTTGCGGTCATAATTTAAAAATATATTTTTTATGTACGCAATTGTAGATATTGCAGGACAACAATTCAAAGTGCAAGAGGGGTGGAAATTGTACGTACACCGCTTACAGGAAGAAGAAGGTGCCGAGTTTACCATTGACAAAGTGTTGCTCAAAGATAACGAAGGCAATGTGCAGATTGGCAAACCTTTCCTGGAAGGTGTGGCAGTAACGGCTACCGTTCTCAAACATTTGAAAGGAGATAAAATTTTGGTATTTAAGAAGAAAAGAAGAAAAGGATACCAGAAGTGTAACGGACACCGTCAGCAACTGACACAAATCCGCATTAATACCATTTCATAACTTGTAAAACGTAGGATTATGGCTCATAAGAAAGGTGTTGGCAGTTCAAAGAACGGCCGTGAATCACACAGCAAACGTTTAGGTGTTAAACTGTTTGGCGGACAAAAAGCCAAAGCTGGCAATATTTTGGTTCGTCAAAGAGGTACTGTACACAATCCCGGAGAAAACGTTGGAATAGGTAAAGATCATACGTTGTATGCGCTTGTAGACGGCGTTGTGGTTTTTCGCAAGAAGGCCAACAACAAATCATATGTATCTGTTCAGCCCATGGCATAAGTAACCGGTAATGAAACAGCAAAAGGTCGGTATGAGAAAATCATACCGACCTTTTGTTTATAAAACGCAAAAAACAATGCATCTTTGTAGCGTAATTTCAAAATTATGAATACTGTATTACAAATTCTCAATTTGGCCGGATCTCTGGGGCTTTTCTTGTACGGAATGACGCTTATGAGCGAATCGTTACAGAAAGTAGCCGGGGACGGATTGAGAAGTTTTCTGGCCTCTATGACATCCAATTCGTTCAAACGAGTCATAACGGGACTTACCATAACAGCCATTATTCAATCGTCCAGTGCTACTACCGTAATGGTAGTCAGTTTTGTGAACGCAGGGTTGCTAACGTTGGCGCAAGCCGTGGGCGTTATCATGGGAGCCAATATTGGAACAACGGTTACGGCCTGGATTATTTCATTGCTGGGTTTTAAAGCAGACATTACCATACTGGCTATTCCATTGATAGCCATAGGATTCATATTGACGATGTCAAAAAAACAAAGGCGGAAAAATTCGGGAGAGATGGTTATTGGATTTGCCTTGCTTTTCTTGGGACTGGGATTTCTCAAAAGTTCCGTTCCGGATTTGTCGGCCAATCCCGAGGCGTTGTCGTTCCTTCAAGGTTTCACCGGAAATGGCTTTGGCTCCATCCTTATGTTTGTAGGTATTGGTACGTTGTTGACCATGATTCTGCAGTCGTCCAGTGCCACTATGGCGTTGACATTGGTCATGGTAAACTTTGGATGGATTCCTTTTGAATTGGCTGCGGCTATGGTACTGGGAGAAAACGTGGGGACTACGGTTACGGTCAACATTGCGGCATCTGTAGGTAACGTGTCGGCTAAAAGAGCGGCTCTGGCGCATACGGTGTTTAACTTAATGGGTATCACCTGGGCTTTGGTTTTCTTCAGGCCCTTCCTCAGGCTTATAAGCTTTATTATTACGGGATTTGGCGGAGCCGATCCGTTTGTTCCCATTGCCCAAGCGGTAAGCCCGGAAGCAGCAGCCACGTCTATGTTGTATTCCGTGTCCTTGCTGCACACGCTCTTTAACGTGGCCAATACATTGCTGTTGGTAGGATTTACACAAGTGTTGGTTAAAGTGGTCACCCTGGCCATTAAGAGTCCGGATGAAAAAGAAAAGCACCGATTGAAGTTCATCCAAGCCGGTATGTTGAGTACGGCAGAACTGTCGTTAGACCAGGTTAGGCAAGAAATCGTTCACTTTGCAAACATCATCACACGTCAATTTACATTGATAAGAAACGCCATGGGAGTCCAAGACGAAGAAGAGTTTGAAACGATGTTCAAGAAGATTTCGTATTATGAGGAAGTCAGCGATAGGATAGAATTTGAAATTGCCGAATACTTGAATAAAATTGGTGAACAGGAAATCAGTACGGAATCTATGAAGCGTATTCAAGCCATGTATAAAATCATAGGAGAGTTGGAGAGTATGGGAGATTCCGGGTACACCATCGGCCGCGTATTGCAGAGGAAGAGATTGAACCACATTTCCTTTGACGACAAGATGCTGAAAAACATCCACGGTATGATGGATATGGTTGATAAAGCCTTTGGTATTATGATTGCCAATTTGAGTGCAGGGTATACCCGATTGAGCAATATTGAAAACGCCAAAGATGCAGAAAAGGACATCAACAACTACCGGGATATGCTCAGAGAAGGCAACATGCTTAGTTTGGGAAACAAAGCATACGATTACCTTACCGGTGTGTATTATATGGATGTCATTGGTGAATGTGAGCGCGTAGGAGATTATATCATCAATGTGTCTGAAGCTATAATGGAGATAAAATCTTGAGAGTATGTTAACACTAAAATTACTTAGAGAGGATCCGGAGTATGTGATAGAGAGGTTGTCTGTGCGGAACGTAGATGCAGCTTCTCTAGTAGAACAGATTTTGGAAGCAGATGCCAGCAGAAGGGCCTCTCAAACGCAGGCAGACGCTTTGGTGGCTCGGCAAAAAGAGTTGGCCTCGCAAATCAAACCCCTTATGCAACAAGGGAAACGGGACGAGGTAGAAAAAATCAAGGAAGCCACAACGGAAATCAAAGAACAAGTAAGAGATTTGGGCGCAGCCCATGACCTATATGAAAAGCAGATGCAGGAACTGCTGGTGCAGCTTCCCAACCTGCCTCATCAATTGGTGGTAAAAGGAAATGGTGCCGAGGACAACGTGAAGGTGAAAGAGGGAGGAACCTTTCCTCAATTGCCGGAAGATGCATTGCCGCACTGGGAACTGGCCAAAAAATACAAGTTGATAGATTTTGAACTGGGGGTGAAATTGACGGGTGCAGGCTTTCCTGTATATACGGGGAAGGGAGCTCGGTTGCAATCGGCCCTCATACAGTTTTTCTTAGACAGCAACGCCCGGGCCGGCTATACAGAAATAATGCCCCCCTTGATGGTGAACGAAGAGTCCGGCTTTGGAACAGGTCAGTTGCCTGACAAAGGACAACAGATGTACCACGTGGGATTGGATAATTTTTATTTGATTCCTACCTCGGAAGTTCCGCTCACCAACATCTATAGAGACGTGTTGCTGCAGGAGGATGAATTGCCGGCGAAGTTGACTTCGTATACGCCGTGCTTCCGCAGAGAAGCCGGCTCTTACGGTAAAGACGTGAGAGGATTGAACCGTTTGCATCAATTTGACAAAGTAGAGATTGTGCAAGTAACGCTTCCGTCAGAATCGTACAAGGCGCTGGACAGTATGGTAGCCCATGTGGAAGGGTTGGTACAACAGTTGGAGCTGCCTTATCGCATCATGCGACTGTGTGGAGCCGATATGGGATTTACGTCAGCCATGACGTACGACTTTGAAGTCTATTCCGCCGCACAAAAACGTTGGTTGGAAGTCAGTTCCGTATCCAATTTTGAAACATTCCAATCCAACCGGTTGAAAGCCCGTTACAGAGATACGGATGGAAAACCGCAATTGGTCCACACCTTAAACGGCAGCGCTTTGGCTCTCCCCAGGATTGTAGCCGCTTTGTTGGAAAACAATCAAAAAGCGGATGGGATATCCATGCCAAAAGTATTGCATGAGTATTTGCATTTTACGGAAATCTGAGCCGAGTGAAAAAAGAAGGCATCATTTTAGGGATTGATCCCGGAACCAGAATCATGGGGTACGGGATTATTCGGGTACAAGGAAACCATACGGAACCCGTAGGGATGGGGGTGATTCGTATGACGTCTATTGCCGACCCGTACCGCAGAATGAGTCATATTCTGGAAAAAATGTACGAACTGTTGGATACGTATCGACCCGATTATATGGCCATAGAAGCACCTTTTTACAGCAAAAACGTGCAATCGATGCTCAAGTTGGGCCGAGCGCAAGGCGTGGCCATAGCAGCGGCTTTGTCAAGAAACGTACCCGTATGTGAATACGCTCCGCGGAAAGTGAAGATGGCTGTGACGGGAAGAGGGGCTGCTTCTAAAGAACAAGTGGCCGTTCTTGTCAAGAAAATATTGAATATTCAAGAAGAAGGCGTGCCTCAGGATGCCACAGATGCTTTGGCGGTGGCTTTGTGCCATGCACACAGGCCTGATTTGCCGGAAAATTCCGCACAGGGAAGTACGGCTTCTTCAAAAGCAGGCAGTTCCTGGGAAGCGTTCGTTTCCAAAAATCCGGACCGAGTCAAAGATCTCCGGTAGGCCGGGCCGAGACGGCGTATTGACGCCATTTTCCAAGTACGGCTTCAAAATCTTCCGGCAGCGGTGCATGAAATTCCATGCGTTTTTCTAATACGGGGTGGATGAATCCCAGCGTTTGAGCGTGAAGTGCCTGACGCGGCAAGAGCCCAAAACAATTGTCTACAAACTGTTTGTATTTTGTGTAAGGAGTCCCTTTACGAATGCGATTGCCACCGTAACGAGGATCTCCAAAAATGGGATGCCCCATGTGTTCCGTATGTACGCGTATCTGATGGGTGCGTCCCGTTTCCAAGCGGCATTCCAGCAACGTAACGTAGCCCAGACGTTCCAAAACGCGGTAATGCGTGACGGCGTGTCTTCCTTGTGTTTCTTTAGCGGGGACGTAGAACTTGAGTCTGTCAGAGGGGTGGCGTGCTATGGGAGCGTTTATGGTTCCTTCGTTCTCTTGTACGTCTCCCCAAACAAGAGCTGTATACACCCTGTCTACTTCTTTTTCAAAAAACTGCTTGGCCAATTTGAATTGCGCCACTTCAGATTTGGCGGCCACCAATACGCCTGTGGTATCTTTGTCCAGACGGTGTACCAATACGCCCATGCGTATGTCTTCTTGTTCCACTTCTTCTCTCAGTCCCAAATGCCAAGCCAGACCATTCAGGAGCGTATGGGTGTAATTGCCGTGTCCCGGATGAACCACCATGCCGGACGGTTTGTTCAGGACCATCAGGTCTTTGTCTTCAAATACCACATTCAAGGGAATAGGTTGGGGGATGAGCCGGAACTCCCTCTTTTCAAAAGGAAGCATCAGCCGGATATCATCCAACGGGCGAACTTTGTAATTGCTTTTGACCGGTTTGTCGTTGACAAGAAGGTAGTTGCCTTCTGCAGCCAATTGGATTCTGTTTCTAGAGGTGGATTCCATTTTGGAAACCAAAAACTTATCTATCCTCAGCGGGGATTGACCTTTATCTACTACCAGCCTGAAATGTTCAAAAAGTTCTTGTTCAGTTTTCATGTACATCCGGAATAAGCAGGTCCGGATTGATGGTCAGCACAAGGTGAACTGCCGTGCCCAGCGGCCATTCCGGTTTAAGAGAAAAGGGTGGATTTTGTTTGAAAACTCGGGCAGCCAACGTATCTGCCGCCGTCAATACGGTTGCATCGTATTTGACCGATCCTATGTTCAGAGAGTGGTCACTCAAAATATCTAAGGCCGTTTCCAGGCTTTTTCCTTTTAACATGGGAACATAGGCCGGTTCGCTGTTGGGTGACAAGCCCAATTTCAGGTCAATGGAACTGTAAATGTCCAATAGCATGCCCGGTTCAATGGGGTGTCCCTTATGGTATTGTTCCAGCACGTTGTTGGTGGCTATATCAGGTACGTAATGCAGTTTGCCGGTGTTCAGGCCGTGAGAAGCCAGTTCTGCTTTTGCCTGCCTTAAGGAATAGCCTACCAAAGAAGGCATTTTTACTTGTCTGGGGAGTACGGAATTGATGGTGAGTTCCACCCTTCGGTTCTTTTTTACGTGCTGCCCGGCAGGGGGTACTTGTCTGAAAATTACACCCTTAGGTAAATCAGGCATGTACAGAGAGTCGGATATCTCTATACGCAATTGCAAAGAGTCGCCTTTGTCTTGTGCCTGCTCTATGGTCAGTCCGTAAAAATCCGGAAGTACAAAACCTTTTCCGTGCCTTGTAAATAGATGTAAGAAAGTATAGATACCTATAAAAACCAGAACCAGAAAAATAAAAATCCGGAGTAGGTTTTTAAGAATAGGATTTTTTATGGTCTTTTTTTTAGACACGTTGTTAGAAACGATCTTCGTCAGATACGGTCAATTTTTTCCTACCGCGCCTGCGACGAGCAGCCAGAACACGACGTCCGTTTGCTGTAGCCATACGTTCGCGAAAACCATGCTTGTTGCGGCGCTTCCGATTGGAGGGTTGAAATGTCCTTTTCATATTGTTTTTCTATATAACTGCTTTAACTTAAGGGAGTGCAAAGGTACAAAGTTTGTTTGATTTCACAAATTTTTTTCGTTTTAAAAAATCCGTTACCCAAAGTTCCAAAACAGTCTGAGAGAGAAGTGACTGCAAACCGCTCTGGCGGTATTTTACACAGTTTGGCTGCTTCTTCTATTTCCTCTGAAAGGTCACCGCCTTTCAAAAACAAGAGTCTTCCGTCTTCTACAACGCGGTTCTGTACCCACGGTAAAAATTTGGCCAATCGCGTAACGGCACGCGAAACGATTGCATTAAAAGGACCTTGATTCAGATGTTCTACGCGTGATGTAACAGAGGTGACGTTGTCCAATTGCAAGGTACGAACCACCTCTTCTGTCACTTTTATTTTCTTACCAATGGAATCACATAAAACAAAACGGCAATCCGGATGTACGATGGCTAAAGGAATACCGGGAAAACCTCCGCCTGTACCCACGTCCAACACCGTTGCACCTGCTTGGAAAGGATGGTCTTCCAAAGCTACGGACAAAGCAAGAGAATGCAGTACATGCCTTATGTACAGGTGCTCCAGGTCTTTTCGGCTGATGACGTTTATTCGTTTGTTCCAGTAGGCATAGATATCTGCCAATTGCTCTATCCGAGATCGGGCTGTTTTGTCCAAATGGGGAAAAAACTGAAAGATAACATCAGCGTTTGTAGGGTTCATTGTTTTCTTTTGCGATGATTTGTGAGAGCGTGTATTTGGCCCTATGCAATCTTGTTTTTACCGTTCCCAAGGGAATATCCAACCTTTTGGCTATTTCTGCATAGGAGTACGATTCCATATAACGAAGTTTGATAACTTGTGCGTATTCCGGTCTAAGACGGGCAATCATTTCTTCTATGGCTTGTTTTTGCTGTTCCAAGATGAGCACTTCTTCCGGATTGATTTCTTCTGCTTCGTAAGCGTCTTCTAGAGTTACGTACGACAATTTGTTTTTTCTATAATGGTCTATACACAAATTTTGTACAATGCTGTAGAGCCATGTGGAAAAAGCATATTTTGGATTGTAATGTTTTAAATTGCTGAAGGCTTTGTCAAAGCTCATCAATACCAAATCATCAGCTTCTGAAGGATTCACAACCAATTTGCCAATAAACATACGGACCCGGTCTTTGTATTTGACAAGCAAACGGGTAAAGGCTTCCTGCTTGTTCTCCAAAGCAAGGGTTACAAGCGTTCTGTCGTCTAATTGCTCCATATTTTTTTGAATAACAGCAAGATAAGGTAACGAAAATACGAAAAAGGAGCAAAGATATCCCATAGGGGAGCTGTATAGAACAAGTTTTTGTCTCCCAAGTGGATTCTGTATCCAATGTGGTGTGACCAGACGGCAATCCAACGCAACAACACCAAACCGGCAGGAAATACCCAATGCCATAAATGGTTCCAGGGGAACGTGTTGACGAAACTAAGAATTATGATACCATAAAACGCGGCAATCAACAATTTTTCCGGTATTTGTAAAAAATAAGGCCAACCCTTTGTAGATACAAGTGTTCTGAGGCTCTGAACATGGGAAAAACGGTACTCGCTTACCGGTATTCTACGTGTACTTATCAAAGTGCTTTGTGGGTATGTACACGCAGCGGCTTTGCGTTCTGCGTCTTCTGCGTGTAGCAATGTATGAGCCACTATGGCTTGTTCGCAGCGGTTGTAGGCAGTTGTAGCCGTTTTGAAATTTTTGTTTTCTGTAAAATATTTTTTTGGAAAAAGCACGTTCACTCCCGTATAAGCATACGGCATCCCCAAATCTGACAGAGCCATTTGATGCAACTGTTGTTCTTGAAAATGGTATCGCACCCGGAGCCGGTTTTGGTTCAGCATCAGATAGCCTATTGCTATTTCTGATTTTCTATGTATCCCTGTTTTTACAAGCCCTTCCAACCACCTGTCGGTGGCCGGAAGAAAATCGGGACGGAAAAACACCACATAAGGGTGTTCGGCGGCCCGCAGACCCAGGCCGAGGGCCATAAGGGAATCATCTCCAAATTTTCTGTTGGCGGTGATGTTGCGAACGGTCAAGTTTTTATGAAAATGTTCCAAAGAGGCCAGCAACACCTCTGTGTCGTCTTCTGAGTTTTTATTGACTACTACTATCTGGAACTTGGGATACTTTTGTTCCAACAGGGCAGGCAGAAGCGTAGTGAGGCTTTCATACTCATTTCTTACACAAAGTATTACTGACACACCGGGAACTTCTTCCGGCAAAACCCAATTCTTTTTTAAGGATGCAAAAGCAGGGCGCCTGTACAGCAAAAAGAGCCACAAAGTGGTGATGATAAAAAGTCCCAAAGCCAAGCCGAACAAGAGGGGCTGTCCGGACAGATTGAGTATGTATTCTATAGTCTTCATGAGTTAGTGTGCTTCCATCCAATTGTTTCCCCATCCCAAACTGACAAGCAGCGGAACATCCAAGGTTGTAATGTTTTCCATATGCGAGCGTACCAACTGTCCTAGTTCTTCTTTTTCCGGAAGGAATACGTCAAAGAGCAATTCGTCGTGGACTTGGAGAATCATTTTGCTTTTTAGGCCTTTTTCCTCCATGGCTTGATGAATCCGGACCATGGCCATTTTTATGATATCGGCAGCCGTTCCTTGTATGGGGGCGTTTATGGCGTTTCTTTCCGCCAAACCTCTTACCATGGGATTGGGGTCATTGATTGCGGGTGCGTAACGACGGCGTCCGAAGAGTGTTTGTACGTAGCCGTTTTCTTTGGCCCCGGAAATGGTGGCATCTATGTATTTTTTGACTTGTGGATAGTGGTCAAAGTAGCCCGTAATCAAGTTGTTGGCCTGGGCACGCGGAATCTTCAGGCGTGTAGCCAATCCATAAACCGATATCCCGTATATGATACCGAAGTTGGCCGTTTTGGCGTGGTAGCGCTGTTCCGGAGTGATTTCCTGCGGTGCACAGCCAAAGATTTTGGCAGCTGTAGACGTATGGATGTCTTCTCCCAATTGGAATGCGTTTATCAAATCCGGGTCTTGGCTCATGTGTGCCATGATGCGCAATTCTATTTGCGAATAATCGGCAGATAGCAATATGTGATCTTTATCACGTGGAATGAAAAATTTACGAATTTCCCGTCCTCTTTCCTCACGTACAGGAATGTTTTGCAAATTGGGATCCTGCGAACTCAACCGCCCCGTAGCTGTTACCGTTTGGTTAAAGGTGGTATGTATGCGTCCCGTTTGCGGATTGATCAATGTGGGCAAGCTTTCAATATACGTGGACAACAGTTTTCTCAAAGAACGGAATTCCAGGATAAGCGGTACAATAGGATGCCTGTCTATCAGGGCACTCAGCGTTTCTTCGTCTGTGCTGTATTTCTTTTTTCCTTTCTTTGAGCGGTCGTCAATCTTCAATTTGTCGTAGAGCACAACACCCAACTGCTTGGGAGAAGATACGTTCAGTCCCGGTTCTTCTGCATAATCCCGCACTTGTTGTTCTATTTCTGTTGCTTGAACCTGCAATTCCCGTCCGTAAGCTTGCATGGGAACGGTATCCAGAGCAATGCCTTCTTGTTCCATACCGGATAGCACGTCCATCAGGGGCATTTCCATATCTCTGTACAAAGCTTCCATGCCGTCTCTTTTTAAGATACGCCACAGGGCATCTTTCAGGTGGAACGCTATAAAGGCCTCTGTAACCAAATTGTGGATTTGTGTAGTATCGCTTTCTTCTGTACTGAACAAATCTTTTGTTTCCACCTCTTGTTCTTGTGGAAAGTAGTTCAAATACTGAACGGCCAATTCGGACGGGCGGTGGTTTCTTTCCGGCTGGATCAAATAATGCATCAGACCGGGATCCCACACCATTCCGGCCGGTTGTATTTGCTGTTGCCTTAAGCTGTGTGTAAGGTCTTTCAAGCCAAAACCGCATTTGACCGGTTCGTTGGACGTAAGAACTTGTACGGCCTCCAATGCCGTACCGCTGTAGGCTGCTTCTCCCGTATAGAAGACAAGAAGTTCCGGTGTTCCGGCAATCGACACAAAATTGCTTTTTTGCGCTTCTTTCAGCAGCTTATCCACTGCTGCCGGCGTATTGAGCGGAAGAGTTTCTGCGGGCGGTTCCGGTTGCGACGGAGCCGATTCATCGGCTGAACCGAGAGCAGAAGGTGCCCCGCACGGCAGGTTGTTGTTGCAAAACAGTTCTTCCAGTTTGGGCAATTGGCGTATGAGCGAATGGAATTCATATTCCCGCATCAACTCTCTCAGTCTTTCCAAATCCGGAGCAGCAATGCGCAAAGAAGGTTCGTCCCACGGGATGTCCAAATTGGTACGGATGGTTACCAGATCTCTTGACAAATGAAGCATGTCTTCAGATGCCATCAATTTTTTTTGCATGGCAGCCGGCAGTTCGTCTATGTGACGGAGCACATTGTCTACGGTTCCGTACCGGGATATCAGCTTTGTGGCACCTACTTCTCCTATGCCTCGTACTCCCGGTATGTTGTCCGAAGAATCACCCCAGATGGCCAACAAATCAATGATATGTTGCGGACGGGCAATGTTGTACTTGTTGCACACCTCTTGCACTCCCAAAATTTCCCAACCGTCCCTGCGCGGGATGGGTCTGTACATGTATACGTTGTCGGAAACAAGCTGTCCAAAGTCTTTGTCGGGCGTAACCATAAATACGTCAAACCCTTCTTCTCCGGCTCGCTTGGAAAGCGTGCCGATGACATCGTCGGCCTCGGCATTTTCCTTAATGATTACGGGGATGTGGCACGATTCCAAAAACTCTTGGATTATGGGAACGGCTTGGATTATTGGCTCGGGTGTTTCGGGCCGGTTGGCTTTGTAATCGGGAAAAGCTTCATGACGGAAATTTTTACCTCGTGGGTCAAAAGCCACAAACAAGTGGGTAGGTTTTTCCCTGAGGATAATATCAAAAAGAGAACGGCAAAAGCCGTAGATGGCTGAAGTTTCCACCCCTTTGCTGTTGACCATGGGGCGGTTGGCAAAGGCATAATACGACCTGAATACCAGGGCGTGCCCGTCTATCATAAATATACGTTTCATCTGACCCATTCTGCAAACGACCGGGGAGTTTCGTAAAGGCGTACGCTATGCAACGCATGAGGAGGCGTGATGGCCGGTTTCAGAATACCGGCTATGTACAAGGTGAGATTTTCACAAGTAGGCTGAAAATCAAAAGTTTTAATGTTGTTGTACGCTTTTTTCAAGACCTCCTGAAGGGGGGCGTCCTTGTGCAGCATAAGGGTGTGATCCAACACATCTATTACGTGCTGCCGGACGAATGTTTCCAAGTCGTTAAAATCCATAATCATGCCTTCTTTAGGGTGTCCGGGGACGGCGGAAGGCTCTCCGGCTATCGTAACCAATAGCTTGTACGAATGGCCGTGAATGTGTTTGCATTTTCCGTCGTAACAGGTTAAGGCATGAGCTCCTTCAAAGCTGAATTCTTTGGTAATATAGAGTTGTGACATAATGCAAAATTTCTTATGACAAAGGTACAGTTTTTATCTGAATTGTTTGTGGCCGCTTATGATTTCATCTTTCTGCGTGGTTATTTCTGTTTGATTGATACTTTCTTTGCTTTTATAGTTAAACTTTTTTAGTTTTGTTACATAAAATATTTAACGAATATGAACGACGAATTCTTACAAACGATTATTTCCGATAACGCTAAAAGTATGAAGCGTTCGGCCATCAGAGACTTGTTAAAAATGGCAACCCGCCCGGAAATTATTTCCTTTGGCGGAGGGTTTCCGGATATTACTTCTTTTCCCGTAGAAGAACTACGCGAGGTAGTCAACGAAGTGCTTGACGAAAACGCTTTGCAAGCTTTGCAATACGGTGAAACGCTTGGTGTAAAAAAATTGCGTGAGGTCTTGGCTCAACGATACAAAGACCAAGGTATTGATGTGACCTACGAGAACTTCATCATCACCACCTCTTCTCAGCAAGCCATAGACATGGTTACGCAGTTGTTTATCAACCCAGGTGACACGTTGGTATGTGGTTTGCCTTCTTATTTAGGCGCTTTGCAAGCTTTCCAAGCACATAGGGCCATTCCCGTGGGAATACCCAAAGACGAAGAATTGCATACCGTTGTAAATGCATTGGTATCTGCCGGTAGAAAGCCAAAATTCATATATGCCATCCCGGATTTTCAAAATCCGTCCGGAGTAACCATGGATGTGGAGCAACGTTTGAATGTGATTGAAGTAGCCAAAGAGTTTGATTTGCTTATTTTGGAAGACAGCCCCTACAGAGAAATACGTTTCAGTGGAGAAGAAATGCCGCAAATTTATTCCTTGGATAAAGAAGGACGCACCATGTTGTTGGGTACGTTCTCTAAAACGTTCGTTCCCGGATTCCGTCTGGGTTGGGTGATGGCTCCTGTGCCCATTATTGAAAGATTGGAAGTTGTCAAACAGTCTACAGACTTGTGCGCTCCTGTATTCAATCAGTTTATAGCGGCCAAGTACATTGAAAAAGGGTACTACGACAGAAACATTGAACGAATCAAAGTCAATTACAGGAACAAGCGCGACAACATGATGGCCGCTTTTGAAAAACACATGCCGGAAGGAGTCACTTGGACAAATCCGGAAGGAGGACTCTTCTTGTTTGTCACCTTACCGGAAGGCTACGACGCTGCTGAATTGTTCCGCATTGCCGTCAAAGAAGATGTGGCCTTTGTCATAGGCGAAGCGTTCCATTGCGACGGATCGGGCAAAAACACCCTGCGCATCAACTTTTCCTTTATGGAAGAAACGCGTGCAGAAGAAGGCGTCCGCCGTTTAGCCAACGCCATTAAGAAGATGATGGACGACAGAGCTAAGGCTCAATAATGAGTTCTTTTAAAGAACGTTTGGGGACGTAATGTGTCCCTTGAGCGTCTCTGTGGTATTTGATGTTTTCCCCGGCCGGAAGGTCGGGGTTTATTTTTTCCAATACTACGGTCTCTACAGGTTTACCCAAAGCCAGCACGTACAGAATATCAAAGCGGTCTTCCGGTAGAGAGAGAAATTTTTGCAAACGCGGGCGGTTTATGGACGCAAAGATGCACCCTCCGTACCCCATATGCACGGCTTGCAGCAACATGCTTTGCAAGGCAATTCCTGCGTCGCAATGGATGTTGTGGTGGATCTGCTTGTCGTGCAAAACGACGATATAAGATCCCGGTTTTTCCCCTTCTTCCGGTCCTTTCCAGTCTTTCAGGTAACCGGCCCAAGCCAGCGAGTCAAATATTTCCTTGCCAAGGGCAGAGCTTCCCTCGGCACATAAGATGTATTTGAGGGGTTGGCGGTTGGCCGCAGAGGGGCTCAGTCGTGCCGCTTCTACCATCGATTCCAATTCCGGACGCGTAAGTTGTATGCTCTGGTCAAACCTTCTGTAAGAGCGGTTCTTTTTTATGTAGTCTAGCATATCCATTTTTCTATGTTTTACGTTTGATACAATTTGTCAATGGTACCGTCTTCCTGCAATTGTTGTGGCGTACCGGTATGGAGGGTTCGTTCCGGTGTCATGATCCAAAAGAGGTCGCAATACTCCATGGCCAGCGCCAAATCATGTGTGGAAAACAGAATGGCTTTTTCTTCTTTCCGGGCCAATGTATGAAGCAATTGTGCCACGATACGTTTGTTGGCAATGTCCAAAAAAGCCGTGGGTTCGTCCAACAGCAACAAGGGGGTGTTTTGCACCAAAGCGCGCGCAATGGCCACCCGATGAAACTCTCCGTCAGAGAGTTCGGATCCGTCTCTTTGTGCCAAATGCAAGGTGCCTGTTTGTTCCAGGGCTTTGCCCACTTGCTGTTTGCCCTCTTGATCGTCTATGCCCAACCAATTGGTGTAGCGGTACCTGCCCGTGCTGACCGTATCCCATACGGAAAAATGTGCAGCGCGCGGTGGTTGTGAAGGCACAAAAGCAGACGTGTTGCTGTGAGTCTCTTGTGTAGGTTGTCTTACGGGGGAAGTAAAAGAGGCGGATATGTCCCCTTCCAACGGAGGCAAGATGCCGGCCAAGGTTTTCAGCAGTGTGGATTTGCCTATGCCGTTGGGGCCCAACAGACCTACTACCGTACCGGCATCCAAGCGGGCGTGGATGTGTTGAAAGAGCGGTTCTCTTTTTGTGTAGCCGACGGCTAAATTTTGTATGTCTAGTAAGGCATTCACAGGGCTACGGCTTTGTTTTTCAAGATGACGTACAAAATGACGGGAATGCCCAACAGAGCGGCTACGGTGTTGACGGGTAGTACACTTTGCGAACCGGGCATTTGCGAAAGGATATCGGCCACCAACATCAGGCAAGCGCCCATCAGGGCCGAGGCGGGCAGCAAGACACGGTGGTTGGCGTTTCCAAAAATCATGCGGCACAGATGCGGAACGGCTATGCCTATAAAACCAATGGGCCCGCAAAACGCCGTCACGCTGCCGGCCAATAGGGTAGTAGCCAGGAAAACCCTGTTGCGTATACGCGAAGTAGAGAGTCCCAGGCTTTCCGCATACGATTGGCCCATCAAAAATACGTTCAAATCTTTGATGTTGCGTATGGAAATAAGCAGCCCGGCCAAACACAACGCTGCCATGATGACCAACCGCCGGCCCGTTACGTTGCTAAAGCTACCCATAGTCCACAACACATATTGTTTCAACGCGGGAGCATCTGACAAGTATTGCAACAGGCTGATGAGGGCGGATCCGGCCGAACCAATCATAATGCCCAAAATGAGCAATCCCATATTGCTTTTTAGCCTTTTGGAAGCGGCTGCAACCATCAACATGACGGCCAGAGCGCCCATCCAGGCGAAAGCGGCCGTTCCCAGATGGGACAACCAAGGGTGCGTACTCAGTATGGGGAACACAGAGGCGCCCATCACAAAAAAGGCTACGCCCAGTCCGGCTCCAGAACTGATGCCCAGTACGTAGGGGTCTGCCAAAGGATTTCTGAACAACGTCTGCATTTGCACACCGCAGACAGACAAAGCCATACCGGCCAGCAGGGCTGTTAACATCTTGGGAATGCGAAAGTTCCATACAATTTTGTAGACAAACGCTTCCGGGTTGCTACCCATAAGGGCATCCCAAACGTCTGCGAAAGGCAAACGCACCGACCCCAAAAACACATCTGCCGCTATAAGAACAAGAAGCAGGAATAGCAACCAAATCCTTTTCATCAATAACAAAGATACGCTATATTTGTGCCCCAACAAACACAACCTACACTTTGAAAAAGACCCTACTTTTCCTTATGATGGCTTGCTTAAGCACGCCTTGGCTCTTTGCTGAAGAAGAGAAAAATCCCTTGCCCGTAGATACGTTGGCTACCGGGGATAAATTCACAAATATCATCTTGTTTGAAGATTTTACATGGAAGTTCCTGGACTTGGGAAAACCGGTATTTGACGAAGAAAAGATGTACGAAGGCTGGAACACTTCCTCCATTCATGCTTTCAAAGAGGTGCCTCTGGAAGATCTTCCGGACCAAGCTGTCGTGCCCCTTGCCGATTCGTTGGTTCAGGCTTGCGTGCCCATTACCAACAAAGTGCGCTCCAGGTATTCTTTCAGAAGGGTGAGGGAGCACCGGGGGACAGACATTGCCCTGTCTACAGGGGATTCCATACGATCGGCTTTTGACGGAGTGGTAAGGGTGAAGGAAATGACGCGCAATACCGGCGGATATGGAAATTTGTTGGTCGTCAGGCATCCCAACGGCCTGGAAACGTATTACGGTCATTTGTCTCGTTTTCTGGTAGATACGGGCGAGATTGTAAAAGCCGGCGAAGTCATTGGCCTTGGAGGCAATACGGGCCGCAGTACGGGACCGCATTTGCATTTTGAAACGCGGTATATGGGGAAAGCTTTTGACCCGGAACGCATTTTTGATTTTGAACAGGGAACGGTACGCGATTCCGTTTTGGTACTCAAGAAACACTATTTTAGCATCTATTCTCATTACGGCCAAACGGACGAAGAGTCGTTGGCGGCTTCTCAACGCATCATACACACCATCCGCTCCGGCGATACGTTGGGGGCGTTGGCCATCAAATACGGCACCACGGTAAGTCAATTGTGTAGATGGAACGGCATCACGTCAAAAACCACGTTGAGGATAGGAAGGCGCTTGATTGTCAGATAAGTGCCAGGTGTTCTTTGAAAAATACGGCGGCTGCTTGCTGTAAGTAAACAGCGGCGTCTTCAAACGAGCCTCCGGGCGGAGTAACAGCTATGGCGCGATCGAACAAGCCTGCAGCAGCTGCATGAGGATCAACACTTCCGCAAAGAGCCACAATGGGTTTTTCATAGGCTTGAGCCAGGCGCGCTACAGCTGCCGGGGCTTTTCCCATGGACGTCTGGCTGTCCAAGCGGCCTTCTCCTGTAACAATCAAATGGGCACTGCGTGCATGCTCCCGCAGGCCTATGGCGTCTATAACCAAATCGGCCCCGGGTTCCAGGCTTCCGTCCAAAAACCGCAGGAACGCATATCCCAGCCCACCTGCCGCTCCGGCACCAGGCACTCGATCAAGGTGTTCCGGTGTTTTGGCCTCGGCAAGTGAAGCCACGCGGGCAAAGTGTTTCAGGCCGCGGTCCAAGCGTTGCACGGTGGCTGCATCGGCTCCTTTTTGCGGTCCGTATACGGCGGCGGCTCCGTTGGGTCCCGTCAGGGGGTTGGTTACGTCGCTGGCAATGCGGAAAGTGCAGGCTGTAAGTAGCGGATGTACGGTGTCTGTCTGTATGTTGGCGATTCTTTCCAAGTCTTGTCCGCACGTTCCCGTTTTGTTGCCGTGCTTGTCTGTAAATACAAAGCCCAATGCAGACAACATGCCTATGCCTGCGTCGTTCGTGCCGCTGCCGCCAATGCCAATCAAAAACGTGCGACACCCTTGTTCCATGGCGTGGACAATCATTTGACCTACTCCGTAGGTAGATGTGTGAAGCGGATTGCGTTTTTCTTCCGGTACAAGATTCAGACCGGCCGCAGCAGCCATTTCTATAACGGCCAACGGAGCTTTTCCATCATTGGTGCCGGGTACGATGCCGTATTGGGCTTGTACCGGTTTTCCCAGTGGATCACAGACGGTTACGGTATGGTACGTGCCTTTCAACCCTTCCATAAGGGCTGCAACGGTGCCTTCGCCTCCGTCGGCTAACGGAAGCAGTGTCGTGTGGGGCATGGGGCAATACAAAGACCGGCAAGCCTCTTTCAGTCCGTTGAAAACGGCCTTACCGGCTTGTTGAGAAGTCAGACTCCCTTTAAAGGAATCCATAGCTATGAGTACGTTCACTAGGCTGCCTTATCGGCTTTTTTCATGAGGATATACGTGGTGATGGATTGTACTATTTCCGTTACGGCGTAAAACAAGCAAATGATGCCTGCAAAAACGGCCAACATCTTGGCTGTCTCAAAAGGGTTGAGTAGGATGATCAAACTCATGATAAAGACGGCTACCGGGTTCATGTAGACAAACCAAGGCAATCCAATGGGAACGATTTTTCGGAAACGGATGATGGCCGTGATTTGTGTTACGGCAAAGAGCAACAAAATGATGCCTGTGGAAAAGAGGGCTACTTCCGTAAAAAACCGCGGGAAGAGCAACAACAGTATAGCAAACAGCAAGAGCATAAAGGCCACCAGGTACAACAAGCGATGCAACCCTTTGTCTACATAGTCATTGCGGCTGTCTTGCCAAGTGTAATACAAGGCAAAAAGACCTCCTACAAGCAGTACGGCAGCTAGCAGTCTGATGAAAGTGGTAACACTGCCTTCCGGTTTTATGAGCAGAAAAATGCCCAATACCAGTAAGGGAATACTCCTTACTAAAGAATAACGGATATGAGAAACGGGTTTCATAGTTATATGATTTGATTAGGGTCTACTAAATTGTTTAAAAGGGCGTAGATGGTCAATCCGGAAAGGGAATGGATTTTCAGTTTGTGCATGATGTTTTTGCGGTGCGTCATGACAGTATGTACAGATATGAACAGGCGGTCTGCAATTTCTTTGTTCGTATAGCCTTTGGCTATTTCTGTCAAGACTTCTTTTTCTCGTTTGCTCAATTCTCCCGTATCGGCCGCTCGAAGGGTGTCTGAAACAATTTCTTTTTCTGAAACAATTTCTTTTGCCGGCGGACGTTCACCGCATCGTTTGTCGGGATCTTTTTGCTCCCATTGCGTAATCAATGGCACAAACAAATTGTCTTCCACGTAATTGTGTGAAGCCAAATCTTGCGCACAAGCAAAAATATCAAAAAGTACGTTGTTCAGTTCGTGTGGATTGCCGGTAGGGTAGTATTTGATGAGGATGTTTTTCAAGTCGGACAATTTGGCTTCTATGTTGTCGTGTTGCCGACTGAATATTTCTATACAATACTGACCGCTTTGCTTGCCTTGCAAGAGCGATTGGACGTACGGAAAAACCGTCTCTTCTTCATAAGCCATATGCGTTTGTACTTGCTCTACGTACTGGTCGTAAAAACGGAGGACGGCTTTGCCTACGCTATCAAGAGGCGTTTTTAGTGTTTTGAGCAACTTCTTTCTAATAGTCGGCAGGCGAATGTCTAAAAAATGGCTGTGAGAATTGTGTAAATAGTTTACCAAACAGCTTAAGGACAAATTGTTGAAAGACGTTTGTTCTCCTGCAATGAGCAAGTTGACAACGGCTAAAAAAGTAGACGTATGTACGTGGTTTTGTCGGCAGACTTGTTCAATGGTCTTGTTGCCAAAACCGGGAGGGATGCCAAAGCGGCTCATAACAAAAAGCATGGGGTAATTGTTGCATATCAAATCGCCCATTTTGTCGGTAGCCGTGTAGAGTACCCGGGTGTGCATGTGAAGGATTGTTGTTTAATCCTTAAAGATACAGAAAAAACGTTAAGCAAAAAGAATAAGGCTGACGGCCATGATGGCCATGCCGGAAATTAATCCGTAAATGGCTACGTGGTGTTCCCCGTACTCATGGGCTCCGGGCAACAGTTCGTCCACAGAGATATATACCATGATGCCGGCTACTACGGCAAAAACAGCCCCCATGACCATGGGAGACATAAACGGCATGAGTATCAGGTAGGTGACTAGAGCTCCTAAAGGTTCTGCCAGTCCTGATAAAAGCGTGATGCCAAAGGCTTTCTTGCGGCTGCCTGTAGCATAATAAATGGGAATGGATACGGCAATTCCTTCCGGGATGTTGTGTATGGCAATGGCTACGGCAATAGAGATACCTAATGCGGGGTTTTCAAGAGCGGCCATGAACGTGGCAATTCCTTCCGGAAAGTTGTGTATGGCAATGGCTACGGC